>NZ_JAAGPC010000211.1:0-13853 GCF_017104595.1 Burkholderia sp. Tr-20390
TGGTGCCGTCATCGGCCGGTTCGCTGCTGTCGCCCGCTTCCCAGTAGACGACATCGCGATACAGGCGCAGGCATTGCCCCGCGTGATCGACGCGCAGCGCATGGGCGACATGCGTGGCACGCAACTGCCGCATCATGTTGGCGAGCCGGGCCGCCGACGCGCCCGGCAAGCCGAGCCGGCGCATCCAGAAGCGCAGCAGGTTCGCGCCGCGCGTGTCGTCGAACGCTACCAATGCGTCGCGCGACAGTGCCTGCCCGTCATCGCGCGCGGCAACGGCAAAGTCGAGTTCGGCCAGATCGTCGAGCAGTCGCTGCGCGGCCGCCGCATGCTGGGCCGCGCGGCCGAGCGCATCGCGAAAGCCCGGGAAATGCACGGCCAGCGCCGGCAGCACGTCAATGCGCAGCGCATTGCGCGCGTAACGCGTGTCGTTGTTCGATTCGTCGTCGATCCATGCCAGATCGCGCTGCGTCGCATAGCGTTCGAGTTGCGCACGCAACAGTCGCAGCAGCGGGCGCACGCGCTCGACGCTCACGCCGTCAGGGCGGTAACGCGGCGCCATGGCGGCCAGCCCCGCGATCCCCGCGCCGCGCAACAACTGCAGCAATACGGTCTCGGCCTGGTCGTCCGCATGCTGTGCGAGCCACAGCGCGGCCGCGCCGTGGCGCTCGCACATCTCGTCGAGCGCCGCATAGCGCCGCTCGCGCGCCGTTGCCTCGACACCGAGGCCGCTGTCGCGCGGCACGTCGACGCGCATCGATTCGAACGCGACACCGAGCTCTGCGGCGCTCGCCTCGGCGTGTGCCACCCACGCGTCGGCATTCGCACTCAGCCCGTGATGCACATGCAGCGCGACACAGCGCGACGCGCCCGCGACGCGCACGGCCGCATCGAGCAATACCGTCGAGTCGAGGCCGCCGCTGTACGCGATCGCGATGCGTGCATCGGGCGGCATGCCGGAAAGCGCAACGCCGACCGCGTCGAGAACGACGCGGTCGGCGGAGAATTCGGTGGGCGGAATCACGAGAGGAACGCGCGCGCAGCGGCGCGCGATTGGAGGACGCAGCCGGTCATGCGCCCGGCGTGGTTTCCTTGAACTTGCCGTAGGCCATCAAGCGCTCGAAGCGGCGCTCGCGCAGCGCATCGATGCTCATCCCCTGGAACTGGCGCAGCGAATCGGCCAGCGCACGGCGCAGCAGCGCAGCCATGCCCTTCGGATCGCGGTGCGCGCCGCCGAGCGGCTCGTTGATGATCTTGTCGATCAGGCCGAGCGCCTTCAGGCGGTGCGCGGTCAGGCCCAGCGCTTCCGCTGCTTCCGGCGCCTTCGCGGCGCTCTTCCACAGGATCGACGCGCAGCCTTCCGGCGAGATCACCGAGTAGGTCGAGAATTGCAGCATCATCACGGTGTCGGCCACCGCGATCGCGAGCGCGCCGCCCGAACCGCCCTCGCCGATCACCGTCGTGATGATCGGCGTCTTCAGCTCGGCCATCACGTAAAGGTTGCGACCGATCGCCTCCGACTGGCCACGCTCTTCCGCGCCGATGCCCGGGTACGCGCCCGGCGTGTCGACGAACGTGAAGATCGGCAGACCGAACTTCTCGGCGAGACGCATCAGGCGCTCGGCCTTGCGATAGCCTTCCGGACGCGGCATCCCGAAGTTGCGCGCGGCGCGCTCCTTCGTGTCACGGCCCTTCTGGTGACCGATCACCATGCACGGATGGCCGCCGAAGCGCGCGAGGCCGCCGACGATCGACACGTCGTCCGCGAATGCGCGGTCGCCGTGCAGCTCGTGAAAATCGGTAAACAGTTCCGCAACGTAATCGAGCGTGTACGGACGCTGCGGATGCCGCGCGATCTGCGAGACCTGCCACGGCGACAGGTTCGCGTAGAGGTCTTTCGTCAGTTGCTGGCTTTTCTTCGACAACCGCTCGATTTCTTCCGAAATGTCGACAGCCGAGTCGTCCTGCACGAATCGCAGCTCTTCGATCTTGGCCTCGAGTTCGGCGATCGGCTGTTCGAAATCCAGAAACGTGGTCTTCATGTGTTCGAATCCTTGGGTCTTGCGGCAGCGCGTATTCTACCCGCGCGGGCGACGCTCAAAACCGGCTCTCAACTATTGATGTTTAAAACTCGATAGCCGCCACTCAGGCGTCGGCGTCCGGCGCATCGAGGCTGCGCCACATGTACCAGGTCGCGACGGTGCGCCACGGCTCCCAGTTGGCGGCAACTTCGCGCGCCTCGCTGCGCGTGACGGGTTCCCCGCTGAAGTAATTGACGCTGATCGCGCGGATCAGGCCCGGGTCGTCGAGCGGCAGGACGTCCGGCCGCGACAGGTTGAAGATCAGGAACATCTCGGCCGTCCAGCGGCTGATGCCGCGGATCTGCGTGAGTTCCGCGATCACGTCCTCGTCGTCCATCGACGTCCATTTGTCGACGTGCAGCGCGCCCGACACGAAATGCTGCGCGAGATCGAGGATGTATTCCGTCTTGCGCTTCGACAGCCCGCACGCGATCAGCTTGTCCGCGCCGAGCCGGATCACCGGCTGCGGCGCGAGTTTCGGACAGGCATCCCCGATGCGCGCCCACAGCGACTGCGCCGACGGCACCGAAATCTGCTGGCCGACGACCGAGCGCGCGAGCGTGACGAACGGGTCGCCGCGCTTCACGAGATGCGCGGGACCGAACTTCGGAATCAGTTTCTTCAGGATCCGGTCGCGCTTGACGAGGTCGGCGCATGCCTTGTCCCAGTATGCAGGACGCACGACCACCTCCTCGCCGTCCGCTTCGGACGCACGGGCCTTGCGGGCCGCGTCGGCGGCCGGCGGCACCGCCGCCGGTTGCGCATGACCGTTGAGCGCGCCGTTCGGCACGGCGCGCGTCGCGTCCGTCTTCGCCGGCGGCACGCGCTTGGCTGCCGGACGCGCGGCGACCGGGGTCGCGCGCCTGACCGGCGCTTTTCTGGCCGTTGCCATCTTGCCTCCTACCTGACGGATCGGTCAGTGGAACGCACCGCGCTCATACGCGACGCCATTCGGTCGATCCGCCCGGTTTGTCTTCAAGTGCGATACCGGTCTCGAGCAGTTCCGCCCGGATCCGGTCCGCTTCGGCATAGTCCTTCGCTTGCTTCGCCGCGACACGCGCGGCGATCTTCGCTTCGATCTCGTCGGCGGCGAGCCCGCCCGCCTGCGCGGCGCCGGACGCCTGCTGCAGGAACGCGCGCGGTTCGCGGCCCAGCAGGCCGAGCAGGCCCGCCAGCTGTTTCAGTTGCCGCGCGAGCGATGCGTCGCCCGTGCGATTCACCTCGCCCGCCAGTTCGAACAGCGTAGCCACCGCGACCGGCGTGTTGAAGTCGTCGTTCATCGCGGCAGCGAAACGCTGCGCGTGCGGCTCGTTCCAGTCGAGCGCGAGCGTGTCGGCTTCAACATCTTTCAGCGCGGTATAGAGACGCGTGAGCGACGCGCGCGCATCGTCGAGATGCACGTCGCTGTAATTGAGCGGCGAACGGTAGTGCGTGCGCACGATGAAGAAGCGCATGACTTCCGCATCGTAGCGTTCGAGCACTTCGCGGATCGTGAAGAAGTTGCCGAGCGATTTCGACATCTTCTCGTTGTCGACCTGCACGAAGCCGTTGTGCATCCAGTAATTGACGAACGTCTGGCCGGTTGCGCCTTCGCTCTGCGCGATCTCGTTCTCGTGGTGCGGGAATTGCAGATCCTGCCCGCCGCCGTGGATGTCGAAATGCTCGCCGAGCAGCGTGCAGCCCATCGCCGAGCACTCGATGTGCCAGCCCGGGCGCCCCATCCCGTACTTCGACGCCCACGACGTGCCTTCCGGATCTTCCGGCTTCGCGCGTTTCCACAGCACGAAATCGAGCGGATCCTCCTTCGCGTCGTTCGCGGCGACGCGCTCGCCCGCGCGCAGGTCGTCGAGCGACTTGCCCGACAGCTTCCCGTAGTTCGCGAACTTGCGCACCGAGTAATTGACGTCGCCATCGGTCGCCTGGTACGCGTAGCCGTTCGTCTCGAGCGTCTCGATCATGCCGAGCATCTGCGGGATGAACTCGGTCGCGCGCGGCTCGATGTCGGGCCGCTGGATGCCGAGCGCGCTTTCATCGTCGTGCATCGCGCCGATGAACCGGTCGGTCAGCGACTTGATCGTCTCGCCGTTCTCGACCGCGCGGCGGATGATCTTGTCGTCGATGTCGGTAATGTTGCGCACATACGTGACCCGGTAGCCGATCGCACGCAACCAGCGCTGGACGAGGTCGAACACGACCAGCATGCGCGCGTGGCCCACGTGACAATAGTCGTATACGGTGATTCCGCATACGTACATCCGCACTTCGCCAGCCTGGCGCGGCACGAAGACTTGCTTGTCACGCGCGAGCGTGTTGTAGATGCGCAGTGATTCCATAGAGATGAACCGTGAGCCGAAGGAAACCGCCCTGGCGAAGCTCGCCCAGCATGCGAAACGGACGGACCATCTGCTGCGGCACCAGGCCGAGCGTCCTCGATATCACATGGGGCGGTCAGGCTGCAAGCACAGCGGTGACGGCCACGAGAGGCAAAGAAAGACTGTCTGACGCTCGCCGGAACGCGCAGACGTTTTGTTAGAATGGCTCGGAGTATAACATTCCGATTTACGCCTATGAAACCTCATCGCGGCCGCGCGCAGAGCGCTGCGACCCTCGTTGCGACCACCGTCATGGGCGTCGCGCTGACGCTTTTCGCGGCTCCCGCGGCGCATGCGCAGAAGGCCCCGGCCACCGCCGACGGCACGCCCGAAATCGACGCGTCGATCGCCGGCAAGCAGTGGAAGCAGGCGCTCGCGCAGCTCGACGCGCGCATCGCATCGAACCCGCGCGACGTGCAGGCGCAGTTCAAGCGCGGCACCGTGCTCGCCCGCCTGAACCGCGATGACGACGCGATCCAGCAGTTCGTCGCGATCACGCAGGCGTACCCCGAACTGCCCGAGCCGTACAACAACCTTGCGGCGCTTTACGCGAAGCATGGCCGCTACGACGAGGCGCGCACCGCGCTCGTCACGGCGACGCAATCGAACCCCAGCTACTCGCTCGCCTACGAGAACCTCGGCGATCTCTACCTGCGCCTCGCGGCCGAGTCGTACAAGCGCGCGCAGTCGCTCGGCCGCACGAGCGGCGCGACCGCGCAGCGCCTCGCCGATCTCCAGAAGATCGTGTCGCCGCCGAAGGCCGCGCCGAATGCCCGCGCAGCCACACCGGCCACGCGCGACTACTCCGACCGCGCAGCCGCGAACGTGAGCACCACCACGCTGCCGATGTCGCCGACGTTCCAGTTCAGCGGTCCGTCGGGCGCACTGGCGGCGCCGTACGTCGCGCCGTCGCAATAAGCGGCGCGGCCTTCTTTCCCTCCCAACCTGAGGATCGCAATGAAACGTCTGTTGCTGGCGCTTGGCGGCGCCGCCCTTCTCGCGACCGCGACCGCACCTGCGTTCGCGCAATCGGCTACCGCGCACCCCGTCGTGCAGCTGAAGACCTCGCAGGGCGACATCCGCGTCGAGCTCTACCCGGAGAAGGCGCCGAAGTCCGTCGCCAACTTCCTCGATTACGTGAAGGCCGGCCAGTACAACGGCACGATCTTCCATCGCGTGATCAAGGGCTTCATGATCCAGGGCGGCGGCTACAAGACCAACTTCGAGGAGAAGCCGACCCGCGCGCCGATCCCGCTGGAGAGCCGCAATGGTCTGAAGAACCTGACGGGCACGATCGCGATGGCACGCACGAGCGATCCGAATTCGGCCACCGCGCAGTTCTTCATCAACACCGTCGACAACAGCGGCCTCGACTACCCGAACCCGGACGGCAACGGCTATGCGGTGTTCGGCAAGGTCGTGTCGGGTCTCGACGTCGTGAAGAAGATCGAAGGCGTCGCGACGACCTCGCGCGGCCCGATGCAGGACGTGCCCGCGCAACCGATCGTGATCGAATCGGCCAGCATCGTCTCGAAGTAAGAACCTGCCGGCACGTCCGGCGCCTCACGCGGCCGCGTCGCACGACCGGCCGCGTGCCATTTAAACCGCCTCACCGAAGGAATTCATCATGGTTGAACTGCATACGAACCACGGCGTGATCAAGCTCGAGCTCGACGCCGCGAAGGCACCGAAGACGGTCGAGAACTTCCTGAACTACGTGAAGAAGGGCCACTACGACGGCACCGTGTTCCATCGCGTGATCAACGGCTTCATGATCCAGGGCGGCGGCTTCGAGCCGGGCCTGAAGCAGAAGCCGACCGATGCGCCGATCGACAACGAGGCGAACAACGGCCTGAAGAACGACAACTACACGGTCGCGATGGCACGCACGAACGATCCGCACTCGGCGACCGCCCAGTTCTTCATCAACGTGAACGACAACGACTTCCTGAACCACTCGTCGCCGACGCCGCAAGGCTGGGGCTACGCGGTGTTCGGCAAGGTCGTCGAAGGCCAGGACGTGGTCGACAAGATCAAGGGCGTCAAGACGGGCAACGCTGGTTTCCACCAGGACGTGCCGACTGACGACGTCGTGATCGAGAAGGCCGTCGTGGTCTGACGCGCAGTTACGGAGGCACTTCGATGTTGCAGGAGAGTCCGCCGCGAAGCGTCTCCGCGGGCGTGCCGGGCGAGCGCGAATACGCGCAAGCCGCACGCCCGTTCCTGTTTCTCTCCGATCTGCACCTGAGCGAAGCGATCCCGAAGACGGTCGCGGCGTTCGAGCATTTCGTGAAATACACCGCCGACAGCGCCGACTCGGTGTTCATCCTCGGCGACCTGTTCGAATACTGGATCGGCGACGACATCCTCGACGACGATCCGTTCGCGGCCCGGATGGCCGCGCTGATGCACACGTTCTCGGAGCGCGGCATTGCGCTCTACGTGATGCACGGCAACCGCGATTTCCTGCTCGGCCGGCGCTTCATGAAGGCAGCCGGCGCGATGCTGCTGCCCGATCCTTCGCTGATCATGGCGTTCGGCCAGCGCATCGTGCTCGCACATGGCGACGCGCAATGCACGGCCGACCGCGGCTACCAGGTATTCCGTCGCTTCGCCCGCAACCGCGCTGCGCAATGGCTGTTTCTCGCCTGGCCGTTCCGCTGGCGCCGTGCGCTCGCGCAGCGCATGCGCTCGAACAGCGAAGCGGGCCGGATGCGCCCTGCTTCGGCGATCTACGATGTCACGCGTGAAGGCGTGGCCGCGCTGTTCCGGAAAAGCCGCGCGAGCGTGATCATTCACGGCCATACGCACCGCCCTGCCCGGCACATGGAACCGGGTGGCATCCGCTGGGTGTTGCCCGACTGGGATCTCGACCACGGCAAGCCGCGCGGCGGCTACCTGCGCGTCGACGCAGAAGGCATCCACGCGATGCCGCTCAACTGACACCGCCGCTGCCGTCGCACCCACCGGCAGCAGCGGGCATCCATTGAATTACGCCTGGCGTTCGACCGACTTGCCTTCCAGCACGGCCGACAGCCGGCGCAGATCGAGGCGCGCCGCGTCGGCGCCCTGCAGTGTTTCCAGATGCGTGCCGAGCCGTTCGAGCGCCGCGACGATCTCGTCGACGCGGCGGCTTTCCTTCGCCGCGTGATCGATCAGCCCGTGAATCGCGAGCGACATCGGATCATCGGCATTCGGCGTGATCCCGTATGCGCAGAACGCCGCGCGCTCGGGCTGCGGCTTCGGCTGCGCCGGCATCACGACGCGCGCCGGATTGCCGACCGCCGTGCCGCCTGCCGGCACCGGCTTCACGACGACCGCGTTCGAACCGATCTTCGCGCCCGCACCGACCGTGAAGCCGCCGAGCACCTTCGCGCCCGCGCCGACGATCACGCCGGCCTCGAGCGTCGGGTGACGCTTGGCGCCGCGCGTGAGCGACGTGCCGCCCAGCGTCACGCCCTGATAGATCGTGCAGTCGTCGCCGACGATCGCCGTCTCGCCGATCACGACGCCCATCCCGTGATCGATGAACACGCGCCGGCCGATCGTCGCGCCGGGGTGAATCTCGATCCCCGTCAGGAACCGGCCGGCCTGCGACGCGAAACGCGCGAGCCAGTAGCGCTTCGCGCGCCAGCATGCGTGCGCGAAGCGATGCAGCACGAGCGCATGCAACCCCGGATAACAGGTCAGCACTTCCCATGCACTGCGAGCGGCGGGATCCCGCTCGCGAATCGTTGCAACGTCTTCGCGCAGTCTCGTGAACATGATGTGGTCTGGGAAAAGGCCGGCGCGCATCGCCGGCAATGACCGGCCGTTATCGCGCCCGGTAATTTACTTATGACGTTCGGCGATTGTAGGGCGAGTCACGAACGGCCGCACGCGCTCGCCAGTTCACCCCGCCGCCGGCACGGGTATTCGGGCGGAACGCCTGCTGTTACCGGGTTGGCGGGGTGGTCAACCAAGTGAAGTGATCGGCCCCGGCGCTTTCGGCGGCCGACCCGGCACCTGCCGACGGGGTGGTTGCCCCAGGCGCCGACACATCCGCCACCCCGTGCGCCGACCGCTTACGCGTCGCCGTCGGGCTTGCCCGATTTCAGCAGGATGTGCTTCGCGACACCGCGCAGGATGTTGACCTCCTCGCGCTCGAGGCCCGTGCGCGCGAACAGGCGCCGCAGCCGCGGCATCAGCTTCTTCGGGTTGCGCGGATCGAGGAAATCGAGCGCGATCAGCGCGTTCTCGAGGTGCACGTACATCCGCTCGATCTCGTCGCTCTGCGCAAGCGTGCCGGCTTCGGCCGACGGTTGCGCCGACGGCTCGCTCGCCTGCTCGAGCAACGCGACACGCAGCTCGTACGCAAGCACCTGCACGGCCTGTGCGAGATTCAGCGAACTGTAGGCCGGGTTCGCCGGGATGTGCGCCAGCGCACTGCACTGCTCGACATGCTCGTTCGCGAGGCCCGTGCGCTCGTTGCCGAACACGAGCGCGATGTCGCCCGTGCCGACCTGCGCGCACGCCTGCGTGGCGGCGGCACGCGGCGCCAGGCGCGGCGGCCCGTATTCGCGCGTGCGCGCGGTCAGCGCGATCGACCAGTGAACACCGGACAGCGCGTCGCCGAGCGTCGGCACGACATGGGCGGACGCGAGGACGTCGTCCGCGCCGCTGGCCATCGCGATCGCCTCGGGATCGCTCTGCACGTGCGGCACGCGGGGCGCGACCAGCACGAGACGCGAGAAGCCCATCGTCTTCAGCGCGCGGGCGGCCGCCCCGACATTGCCGGGATGGCTCGGCTCGACGAGCACGAAACGGGTGGACGTGAACCCGCCGGACGGCGGCTGGGACGAGGCCGCGCCCGGCTCGGACGGCGCGGCGGTGATCTGCGGGGTTTCCACTACGATACGACTCGGTTCATCAGAATGGCAGTATGGTATCGCCATCGCCGCGGCAAACCCACTCGTCCGGACGGATAGTGGGGGTTTCCCCGTACGCCGGTCGCCTGGAACCGACAAAAATCGGGTAAAATCATGCCTTTACGCGTCGCACTCCGTGCGGCGCGGGTCGTACCCCGTTCTTTGTCAATTCGCGTCTCATCTCGCCTGCCACGCTTGCGCCGTGCCGGGCGGTTGTTCCACTTCGTGGCGGCCCGTGCCGCCAGCTACAGGATCCAGGCTCATGCATCCCATGCTCAACATTGCTGTCAAGGCTGCGCGCCGCGCCGGACAGATCATCAATCGCGCGTCCCTCGATCTCGACCTGATCGAGATCCGCAAGAAGCAGCAGAACGACTTCGTCACCGAAGTGGACAAGGCCGCCGAAGACGCGATCATCGAGACGCTGAAGACCGCCTACCCCGACCACGCGATCCTCGCGGAAGAATCGGGCGAATCGGAGAACGAATCCGAATTCAAGTGGATCATCGATCCGCTCGACGGCACGACCAACTTCATCCACGGCTTCCCGTACTACTGCGTATCGATCGCGCTCGAGCACAAGGGCGTCGTCACGCAGGCTGTCGTCTACGACCCGAACAAGAACGACCTGTTCACGGCCACCCGCGGCCGCGGCGCGTACCTGAACGACCGCCGCATCCGCGTCGGCCGCCGCGACCGCCTGTCGGACGCACTGGTCGGCACGGGCTTCCCGTTCCGCGAAAAGGATGGCCTCGATGCCTACGCGCGCCTCTTCACCGAAATGACGCAGGCCTGCACGGGCCTGCGCCGTCCGGGCGCGGCCGCACTCGATCTCGCGAACGTCGCGGCCGGCCGCCTCGACGCGTTCTTCGAGCAAGGCATCAACGTGTGGGACATGGCAGCGGGCAGCCTGCTGATCACCGAGGCCGGCGGCCTCGTCGGCAACTACACGGGCGACGCCGACTTCCTGCATCGCCATGAAATCGTCGCCGCGAATCCGAAGATCTACGCGCAGATGATCCCGATCCTGAAGGGTTACACCCGCGTGCATCCGGCAGCGGAGTAAGCCCCGGCCGCGCCTGCATGGCGCGGCTTGCACGCACGCCGCTCGCGGGCATCGTCATGACGGCGCACCGTTCGCCTCCCGGTTGCCGGGAGGCGAGACAATCTTCCCGCACAAGGGTCGCTTCGTGCACCTATCCTGAAGTTGCCTGAGTTGTACGGGCCGGTCAGCGTACTGCCGCTTGCACGGCCCTTCCCGCAATGACAATGATGGGTTTGCGTCCGGCATGCCCGCACGGCGGACAACACCGCCGGCCAGCCGGCCCCCGACCGTATCAACACCGCCACGACGCCGTGGCAATCGCATCCGAGTCCCCATGTTACGGCTAAGCGAAATTAAACTCCCCCTCGACCACCCCGAAAGCGCGCTCGAGGCCGCGATTCGCGCGCGCCTCGCGGAGCTTGGCGTGGCCGCGGACGGGCTCCTCCGTTACACCGTGTTCCGCCGTGCGCACGATGCGCGCAAGCGCGCCGACATCAAGCTCACGTATATCGTCGATGTCGAAGTCACGGACGAGGCAGCCGCGATCAAGCGCCTCGCCGGCAAGCCGCATTGCGGCGTGACGCCCGACATGGCGTACCACTTCGTCACGAAGGCGCCCGAGCACGGCAATTTCCTGCGCCCGGTCGTGATCGGCATGGGGCCGTGCGGCCTGTTCGCGGGGCTGATCCTCGCGCAGATGGGTTTCCGCCCCATCATCCTCGAACGCGGCAAGGCCGTGCGCGAGCGCACCAAGGACACCTTCGGCCTGTGGCGCAAGAGCGTGCTCAACCCCGAATCCAACGTGCAGTTCGGCGAAGGCGGGGCCGGGACGTTTTCCGACGGCAAGCTGTACAGCCAGATCAAGGACCCGAACCACTATGGCCGCAAGGTGCTGGACGAATTCGTCAAGGCCGGTGCGCCAGACGACATCCTGTATCTGAGCCGGCCGCACATCGGCACGTTCCGCCTCGTCAGCATGGTGGAAAAGATGCGCGCGTCCATCCACGAACTGGGTGGTGAAGTGCGTTTCGAAACGCGGGTCGACGATATCGAGATCGATCAGGGCAAGGTACGCTCGCTGAAGCTCTCGAACGGCGAAACGCTGCAGTGCGACCACGTGGTGCTGGCCGTGGGCCACAGCGCGCGCGACACCTTCCAGATGCTGCACGATCGCGGCGTCTATATCGAAGCCAAGCCGTTCTCGCTGGGTTTTCGCATCGAGCATCCGCAGGGGCTGATCGATCGCAGCCGCTTCGGCAAGTTCGCGGGCCACAAGCAGCTCGGCGCGGCGGACTATAAGGTGGTCCACCACTGCAGCAATGGCCGCGCGGTCTACAGCTTCTGCATGTGCCCGGGCGGCACGGTGGTCGCGGCGACCTCCGAGCCGGGCCGCGTGGTCACCAACGGCATGAGCCAGTATTCGCGGGCCGAGCGCAACGCGAATGCGGGCATCGTCGTCGGCATCACGCCGGACGACTATCCCGGCGGCCCGCTGGCGGGCATCGCGTTCCAGCGCAAATGGGAAGAGCGCGCGTTCGAACTCGGCGGCGGCGATTACCGTGCGCCGGGCCAGTTGGTCGGCGATTTCATCGCAGGCCGGCCGTCGACGTCGCTCGGCTCCGTGGAACCGTCGTACAAGCCGGGCGTGAACCCGACCGATCTCAGCACCGCGCTGCCCGACTACGTGATCGAAGCGATCCGCGAAGCGCTCCCCGAGATCGACAAGAAGATCGCCGGCTTCGCGATGCACGATGCGGTGCTCACCGGTGTCGAGACGCGCACTTCGTCGCCGATCCGGATTCGACGCAAGGACGATTACCAGAGCATGAACGTCGAGGGGCTGTATCCGGCGGGTGAAGGTGCGGGGTATGCGGGTGGCATCTATTCGGCGGCCATCGACGGGATCGAAGTCGCGCAGGCGGTGGCGCTCAGCATGACGTCGGGGCAAGCGGCCTGAGGTACGAAACGAGTCGGCACGCGAAGGTTCTCGACCTGAGCGGCGCCGACTTTCGCATGGCCGGCCAGGAGCGCGGTCGGACGGCGGCGTGAGAAAAATCACCGCCGGTCGCGCAATCTCGGGCCATCTGGCCGAATGGCGAACTTCACGCGTGCATGCCGAAGCCACTGGTAAGCTCGGGCAACCAAAGCAACAACTTCACGCCTGACTTATGACCACGCTGTCGCCCAACGCCTTCGCCGGTCATACTCCAATGATGCAGCAGTACCTGCGGCTTATCTGACAAGGCTCGGCGTTCAAGACCTACGCTTGCACTTTTTGAAGATCGGCCGTTACGGGCGACGGGGCGGGAACGCCTTCAACGCTGAACTACTCGATGGCCGTGCCGCGAACGCAAGCAGTTGCACATGGTTTGGAATCGCCGGATGAGGCGTAGATTCCCGTCAACCAGCTTTGGGTGCAGCGCTTGTTCTCTATGGTCGACGCGGCTGCTTCTCCGGCAAAAAGACTACGTGGTCCTACTGTCTTTCCGCTTCATAAAATCAAGCAGAGCTGCTATCAGAAAAAGGAATGCTGCAGCGCCCATCAATCCGTACAGAAAGTAGTGCTCGCCAACGGTTAGATATACGACTGATCCGTGCGTATCCAATGGAAAGATCCGTCCACTTTCAGGTCGAGCAACCTTGCTCCGATTGGCGTCAAAGTACAGCCAGATAAAGATAGACGAAAACCAGGTGCACAACGACGCGTACGCTATGGCCTTAATTGCACCCATCGTCATCTCCCTTGGCTCCACGGTCCCGCGACGGGTCCGTGCCCGCCCCCCTCATGACAATCTCCTTTCATTCGAAGGGAGATGCAGTCTACGTCAGGAGCAACGGACGCTGCGGACCCCGAACGGACAGTTAGCTTGGCCGGATGCACGCGTCATCTCCCTCCTAACCGCCTTGAAATTACGAACACCTCGACGTCCGACATTGAACATTCCTCCATCGAGGCATCACTTTCAGTGACCACCTCTAAGGTTTCACCATCCTTCTCGGCAAAAATAACTAGATGTATTTGACGGTACAGATCTTTTCCAATTTGTTCCGATGCGAGTCGAACCGTCTTGGTCTTGCTGAAGTCGAGTCTGTCGTAACTCGTTAAGCCTGCATTCTTGAGATGCGCGAACGCCATTCTGGTAGGCCAGCGCTCAACTCCGGCGCAGTCCGGGTGTCCCGCGACCGCAACTACACTCCACGAAATACATGTTGCCGCGACATACAAGGACCCAATCACGGTGCGGACAGCAGCGGTCACATCCGGCGAAAGTCCGTCTCCCACAAACCGGCAACTTAGGGCGGGGAGTTTCGTGTGAGCCATTTGTGACCTTACCCCGCCGAGTACACCATTCGTAAGTTAGTGGGCTCGCCGGTTTTCGGTTGATGCAGTTGCCGGAATTGGTCCGGCGCCAGTTGCCCAAGGGCACTATGCGGACGCACCGAGTTGTAG
>NZ_JAAGPC010000212.1:0-13929 GCF_017104595.1 Burkholderia sp. Tr-20390
GCACGCGGACGACATCGCGGCGGCCGCCTGCTATCTCGCGAGCGCGCCGGGCGTCACCGGCGCGACGCTGACCGTCGACGGCGGCGAGCACCTCGTGCCGCCCGCCGCCGGCCCGAATGAATGAACTGCGCGGAAACGCGCGGCCTGAGCGCCGCCGCCCGCGCCGCTTTGCGTGCGCGCACGCCAATTTGACTGGGACGACCATGTTTTCCGCTCTCCTGCACCCCCGCCTCGCGGACTGCCGCAGGCTCTACCTGCGCGACTACGAAGTGCACATCAACATCGGTGCGTTCGAACACGAGAAGCGCGGCGAGCAGCGCGTCGTCATCAATATCGACCTGTTCGTGCCGCTCGCGCTGTCCACCCCGGTCGACGACCGGCTGCATGAAATCGTCGACTACGATCTGATGAAGCAGAGCGTCACGCAATGCCTGGCGCGCGGCCACATCCACCTGCAGGAAACGCTGTGCGACGCGATCGCCGCGCGCCTGCTGGCGCACGATGCCGTGCGCGCGGTACGCGTCCGTACCGAGAAACCGGACGCTTATCCGGACTGCGACGCCGTCGGCGTCGAAGTCTTTCGCATCAAGGACGAGGAGCGCGCATGAACGCCCCCCACATGAATGACACGGCGGCCGATGCCGCCACCCTCGACACGCCCGCCGCCCCGGCCGGCCGCCCGGCGCTCACGCGCCGCGAACAGAAGGACGCGTACGAGAACAACAAGCTGTTCAAGCGGATCGTGCGCCAGGTCGGCCAGGCGATCGGCGACTTCAACATGATCGAGCAGGGCGACAAGGTCATGGTGTGCCTGTCGGGCGGCAAGGACAGCTATGCGATGCTCGACGTGCTGCTGCGCCTGCGCGAGCGCGCGCCGATCGATTTCGACATCGTCGCGGTGAACCTCGACCAGAAGCAGCCGGGCTTCCCCGAGCACGTGCTGCCGGAATACCTGAAACAGGTCGGCGTGCCGTTCCACATCGAGAACCAGGACACCTACAGCATCGTCAAGCGGCTCGTGCCCGAGGGCAAGACGACCTGCTCGCTGTGCTCGCGGCTGCGCCGCGGGATCCTGTACCGCGTGGCCGGCGAGCTCGGCGCGACCAAGATCGCGCTCGGCCACCACCGCGACGACATCGTGCAGACGCTGCTGCTCAACATGTTCTACGGCGGCAAGCTGAAGGGGATGCCGCCGAAGCTGCAGTCGGACGACGGCAAGAACATCGTGATCCGCCCGCTCGCGTACGTGAAGGAAACCGATCTGGAGAAATACGCGGAGCTGCGCGAATTCCCGATCATCCCGTGCAACCTGTGCGGCAGCCAGCCGAACCTGAAGCGCGCGGAAATGAAGGCGCTGATCCGCGAATGGGACAAGCGCTTCCCGGGCCGCGTCGAGAACATGTTCAACGCGCTCGCGAAGGTCGTGCCGTCGCACCTGATGGACACGACGCTGTACCCGTTCCAGTCGCTGCGCGCGACGGGCGAGGCCGATCCGCAGGGCGACATCGCGTTCGACGAGGAACCGTGCGCGTCGGGCGACGACAGCGCGGCGCCGGGCGGCGCCCAACCGATCTCGATCGTCCAGTTCGACGACCTGTAAGCGGGGCCGGAACCCTTGTCGGAACGGGGCCGCAAGTCCTCTTTCCGGCACTGTCGCCCCGCCGCGACAGGCCCGGGACGCCGGGGGCCGCATGCTAAAATAGGCGGCTTCGAACTCCTCTTACAGCTGGCGCCATGAATATCGTGATTTTGGCGGCAGGCACCGGCAAGCGCATGCGTTCCGCGCTGCCGAAAGTGCTTCATCCCCTGGCCGGCAGGCCGCTCCTCTCCCACGTCATCGACACCGCGCGCACGCTGCAGCCGTCCCGGCTCGTCGTCGTCGTCGGTCACGGCGCCGAGCAGGTCCAGGCCGCCGTCGCCGCGCCCGACGTCCAGTTCGCGGTGCAGGCCGAGCAGCTCGGCACCGGCCACGCGGTGCGCCAGGCGCTGCCGCTCCTCGATCCCGCGCAACCGACGCTCGTGCTGTACGGCGACGTGCCGCTCACGCGCGCGTCGACCTTGCAGCGCCTCGTCGATGCCGCGCGCGAGGGCCGCTACGGAATTCTGACGGTCACGCTCGACGATCCGACCGGCTACGGCCGCATCGTGCGCGACGCGGCCGGCTTCGTCACGCGCATCGTCGAACAGAAGGACGCATCGCCCGAACAGCTGAAGATCGCCGAAATCAACACCGGCATCATCGTCACGCCCACAGCCCAGCTGTCGATGTGGCTCGGCGCGCTGAAGAACGAGAACGCGCAGGGCGAGTACTACCTGACCGACGTCGTCGAACTGGCGATCGAGGCCGGTTTCGAGGTCGTCACCGCGCAGCCCGACGAGGAATGGGAAACGCTCGGCGTGAACAGCAAGGCGCAGCTCGCCGAGCTCGAACGCATCCACCAGCGCAACATCGCCGACGCACTGCTCGTCGCGGGCGTCACGCTCGCCGATCCGGCGCGCGTCGACGTGCGCGGCACGCTGCGCTGCGGGCGCGACGTGTCGATCGACGTGAACTGCGTGTTCGAAGGCAACGTGACGCTCGCCGACAACGTGACGATCGGCGCGAACTGCGTGATCCGCAACGCGTCGGTCGGCGCGGGCACGCGCATCGACGCGTTCACGCACATCGACGGCGCCGAGCTCGGCGCGCACACCGTGATCGGCCCGTACGCGCGGCTGCGCCCCGGCGCGCAACTCGCGGACGAAGCGCACGTCGGCAACTTCGTCGAGGTGAAGAACGCGGTGATCGGCCACGGCTCGAAGGCGAACCACCTCACGTACATCGGCGACGCCGACATCGGCGCGCGCGTGAACATCGGCGCGGGCACGATCACCTGCAACTACGACGGCGCGAACAAGTTCCGCACCGTGATCGAGGACGACGTGTTCGTCGGCTCCGACACGCAGCTCGTCGCGCCCGTGCGCGTCGGCCGCGGCGTGACGATCGCCGCCGGCACGACGATCTGGAAGGACGTGGCCGACGGCCTGCTCGCGTTGAACGAGAAGACCCAGACCGCGAAGAGCGGCTACGTCCGCCCGGTCAAGAAGAAAAGCTGAACCTTTTGCGGGCGCCCCGACGGCGTCCGCGTCGACTTACAGGACTCACTCATTCATGTGCGGCATTGTCGGCGCAGTTGCGCAGCGTAATATCGTTCCGGTGCTGATCGAAGGATTGCGGCGCCTCGAATACCGTGGCTACGACTCGTGCGGCGTCGCCGTGCTCGAGCCGGACGCACCGAAGCGCGCGCGCAGCGTCGCACGCGTCGCCGATCTCGACGCGCAGGTGCGCGAATCGCACCTCGAAGGCACCACCGGCGTCGCGCACACGCGCTGGGCGACGCACGGCGCGCCCGTCACGCACAACGCGCACCCGATCTTCTCGTCGAACGCGCTCGCACTCGTCCACAACGGCATCATCGAGAACTTCGAATCGCTGCGCGAAGCGCTGCGCGCGAAGGGCTACGAATTCGTGTCGCAGACCGACACCGAAGTGATCGCCCACCTCGTGCACAGCCTGTATCGCGGCAACCTGTTCGACGCGGTGCGCGAGGCGGTCGGCCAGCTGCACGGCGCGTATGCGATCGCCGTGATCCACAAGGACCAGCCGCACACCGTCGTCGGCGCGCGCCAGGGTTCGCCGCTCGTGGTCGGCCACGGCGACGGCGAGAACTTCCTCGCGTCCGACGCACTCGCGCTCGCGGGCAGCACCGACCGCTTCACGTTCCTCGAGGAAGGCGACGTGTGCGAGCTGTCGCTCGACGGCGTGAAGATCGTCGACCGCAACGGCGCCACCGTGCAGCGCGAGATCCGCGTGGTCAGCGCCTACGGCGGCGCGGTCGAACTCGGGCCGTATCGCCACTTCATGCAGAAGGAAATCTTCGAGCAGCCGCGCGCGATCAGCGATACCGTGCCGCAGACGGATGCATTCGACGCGACGCTGTTCGGTGACGCCGCGCCCGCCGCGTTCGCGGACATCGACAGCCTGCTGATCCTCGCGTGCGGCACGAGCTACTACTCGGGCCTGACCGCGAAGTACTGGCTCGAATCGATCGCGAAGATCCCGACCCAGGTCGAGATCGCGAGCGAATACCGCTACCGCGAATCGGTGCCGAACCCGCGCCAGCTCGTGCTGGTGATCTCGCAGTCGGGCGAGACCGCCGACACGCTCGCCGCGCTCAAGCACGCGCAGTCGCTCGGCCATACGCATACGCTCGCGGTCTGCAACGTCGCGACGAGCGCGATGGTGCGCCTCACCGAAATGCAGTTCCTGACGCACGCAGGCACCGAGATCGGCGTCGCGTCGACGAAGGCGTTCACGACGCAGCTCGTCGCGCTGTTCGTGCTGGCGGCCACGCTCGGCAAGCTGCGCGGGCACGTCGATGCCGCGCAGGAAGCTGAATTCCTGAAGCAGCTGCGCCACCTGCCCGCCGCGCTGAACAGCGTGCTCGCGCTGGAGCCGCAGATCATCGCGTGGTCGGAGGAATTCGCGCGCAAGGAAAACGCGCTGTTCCTCGGCCGCGGGCTGCACTACCCGATCGCGCTCGAAGGCGCGCTGAAGCTGAAGGAAATCTCGTACATCCACGCCGAGGCCTATCCGGCCGGCGAACTGAAGCACGGGCCGCTCGCGCTCGTCACGGAAGCGATGCCGGTCGTCACGGTCGCGCCGAACGACACGCTGCTCGAGAAGCTGAAGTCGAACATGCAGGAAGTGCGTGCGCGCGGCGGCGAGCTGTACGTGTTCGCCGATGCCGACACGCAGATCGTCAACGACGACGGCCTGCACGTGATCCGGATGCCGGAGCACTACGGGCAACTGTCGCCGATCCTGCACGTCGTGCCGCTGCAATTGCTCGCGTATCACACCGCGTGCGCACGCGGCACCGACGTCGACAAGCCGCGGAACCTCGCGAAATCGGTGACGGTGGAATAAGGCGGGAAGCCGGGATGGCCTCCGCAGGGCCGTCCCGGGCGCGGTCCGGCGTGAAGCAGGCCATTCGGCCAGGTCGAGATTTATACCACTTAGTGGTATATAATCCTGTGCAAACTCGACCGACCCGACATGCCTGCTTCCGTACGACGCGTCTTCAAGACGAAGTGGTTTCACAAGGCAGCGAGAAAATCAGGCATCGCCGATGCCGAACTCTGCCGTGCCGCGCAGGAACTGGCACGCGGCCAGGGCATCGAGCTCGGCGGCAACGTCTGGAAAAAGCGCCTGGACGGCAATCGGCAGCGCGGGATCGTGCTGAGCAAGGTCGGGCGAGCGTGGGTGTTCGTGTTCCTGTTCGCGAAACGCGATCGGGACGACATCGACGAACGCGAACTGCGCGCCTTCAGAAAGCTCGCCGCGGATATCGGGCGCCGCAGCGACACCGAGGTCGCGACGCTGATCGCCCTGAAAGAGCTTGTGGAGATTTGCAATGGCTAAGAGTCGATTCAAGAGCGATGCGACGGAGGCGATTCACAGCGCCGCGTCGGGCCTCTATCGCGCCAAGCTGATCGACAAGAAGACGATGCGCGAATACGACGATCTCTGCATCGAAGCCGCGCCGCAGTTCGACCCCGAGGCAATCGCCCGCATCCGCAAATCCGTCAACGTCAGCCAGAGCGTGTTCGCGCTCTACCTGAACACGACGGCTTCGACGATCCGCCAATGGGAACAGGGCGACAAGCGGCCGAGCGGCATCGCGGCCCGGATGCTGCAGATCGTCGAGAAGCACGGGCTCGAGGTGTTCTCCTGAGCCACTGCCCTGAATGCGCATGCACGGCCGGCTGAACGCGGGTCGCAAGGAATATGACGGAGAGACAATGGTAAGACTGATTGGATGCGGTGTGCTGGCGCTGACGTTCGCGTCGACGGGCTGGGCCGCCGAGCATTACGTCGAGGTCTGGAACCCGCCCGAGGCGCGGAAGCCGGCAGCCCATGCGCCGGAAGTCCGTACGCCGGCCACGCACACGGGCGCCGACACGCGCACCGGCAAGAGCGCGGAGAAGCACGCGAACGCCACCCCGAAAGCCGCGGCGAAGCCGCACAAGCGCCGCGTCGCGCAGGCGGTGAAAGCCGATTCGCATCGCCCGCCCGCGGCCGGGACGCCGGCCGCTCCGCGCCCCGTTGCGCAGCCCGCACCGGGACGCCTGACGGTGATGCAGCCGGCTGCGCCCGATGCGCCGCACGCACTGAATTACTCCAACATCCCGCGTCAATACACGCCGGACGGCAACGTGCTGCAGGTCGGCACGCACGGCCGCGCCGCGGAGGTGACTCGATAATGGAAGCGCAAACCTACCACGGCTACCAGATCTGGGGCCACGCGATCCTGCAGCAGGACGAGATCCTGCAACCCGAGCGCTTCGCGGCGAGCGGCACGATCACGCAGAACAACAAGCTGGTCGAGGCGTCCGGCGTGCTCGGTGTGTTCGACACCGAGGACGACGCGCGCGAAGCAGGGCTCGAATGGGCCCGCGCCTGGATCGACAGCCACCGCTGAGCCAGCGCCGCGCATCGCGCCGGCCGCACTCCGCACATGAAAAAAGGGGCGTCATGGACGCCCCTTTCCTCGTCGACCCCGAACAACTCAGGCTGCAGGCCGTGGCGGCCGCATTGCCGTCTGCGGCCGGCCGACGAGCCGTGCCAGCCCGACGATCGTGGCCAGTGTCGCGAGGTACGCGACGATCTGGATCCCCGCCGGACGCGCGGTATAGCCGATCAGCGCATGCAGCGCCTTGCCGACGAGGCTCGAATCCTTGAGCAGCCACGACGTATCCCAGATCGTATCGCCCCACGACGGCACGAGGCCCGCCGAGAGCAGGAAGCCGACGCACTGGCTGGCCATCCCCGCCGCGAGCAGCACGATCAGCCAGTTGGTGACGGAGAACAGGCGCTTCAGCGGAATCTGCAGCAGACCCGCATACATCCCGTAGCCGAGCCCGGCGCCGCCCAGCACACCCAGCAGCCCGCCGACGATCATCTGCGGCGTCTGCCCCGGATCGCCCGCCGCGATGCCGTACAGGAACAGCACGGCCTCGGAGCCTTCGCGCAATACCGCGACGCCGACCACGATCGCCAGCCCCGTCAGCGGCTTGCTGCCGTCCGCGACGGCGCGCCCGACCGCGGTCATCTGCATCGCCATCTCGCGGCCGTGCCGGCTCATCCAGATGCTGTGCCACGCGAGCATCAGCGTCGCGACGAACATCACGCCCGCATTGAAGACTTCCTGCCCCATGCCGGACGCCCACTGCGAGATCCCGTCGGCGAACGCGGCGATCAGGCCGGCGCCGATCACGCCGCCCGCCAGCCCGCCGCCGACCCACCAGCCGCGCCGCGGCACGCCCTTGGTGGCGGCCATCACGATCGACACCACCAGCGCGGCCTCGAGCACTTCACGAAAGACGATCAGGGCAGTAGACAACATGGCGATATGGGCTTACTTGACGGTGAGGTGCGTCTTCGACTGCGCTTCGTGATACTCGTCGTGGAATTCGTACGTGCCGGCCTTCAGCGGCCCGACCAGGATCTCCACCGACTTGCCGGCGGGCACGACCTTCTCCGCCTTGAAGTCGTCGCTCTCGAATTCGGCAGGCGTCGCGTCGAGGTTCTTCACGACGAACTTCACCTTCTTGCCGGCCGGGATCGTCACGCCATCAGGCGAAAACTTGTGGTCCTTCAGGGTCAGGTTGACGACATCGTCGGCCGCGAATGCGGACGTGGCCGATGCGCCCAGCAGGGCCAGCGCGAAGCCGAAAGCAAAACGGTTCATGAGGGTAACGAATTGAAATATCGAAGGGAACCGATACTAAGATCGATTCGCATTTTCAACTCGCGTACCCTTACTGGCGACATGGTGATCCCGCTTCATGGATCGCCGTCGCGCGTTGCCCGGCAAGGCATCCGCCCCGCCGCGCCCGGAACGCTTCGCCGTCAATCGGGATAAATTCCGAATGACGTCAAAGGCGCGACCGCAATTCGTCAGACTTCACGTTTACAATCGTCTGTCGCTGCAGCGACGCCGCGACACGGATTTGCCGCAACACGCGTACGCTTGACCTTCCCACCGTGGCAAGCTTCATGCTGTCGATGCTTGTCAATCGTCAACTCAGGAGAACACGATGGAATTCGAAGTCCAGGACATGACCTGCGGCGGCTGCGCCAACGCCATCACGCGCGCGGTAACGGCCGCCGATCCCGCCGCGAAGCTCGACATCGACGTCGCGGCGAAGATCGTCAAGGTCGAATCGGCGCAAGGCGCCGAGCGCGTGCAGTCGATCATCGAAGCCGCCGGCTTCCACCCCGCGCTGCGCGCCGCATAACGTCCGCACCCTGCGAACCGCGGGCACACCGCCGACCGGCGCTGCGCCCGCGCCCGATTGCGCGTCAGCGCAGCCGGATCAGCGTCGATTTCAGCTCGGTGTATTTCTCGAGCGCATGCAGCGACTTGTCGCGGCCGTTGCCCGACTGCTTGTAGCCGCCGAACGGGAAGTTCATGTCGCCGCCCTCGTCGTAGCAGTTCACCCAGACGGTGCCCGCACGCAGCCGGCGCGACACGTCGTGCGCGGTCGTCAGGTTCGACGTCCACACGGCCGCTGCCAGCCCGTATTCGGTGTCGTTCGCGATCCGCACCGCTTCGTCGACATCGTCGAACACGATCACCGACAGCACGGGCCCGAAGATCTCCTCGCGCGCGATCTTCGCGTCGGGCTTCACCTCGAACACCGTCGGCTCCACGTAGAAGCCGCCCGTTTCCGCTTTCACGCGCGCACCACCCGTGACGAGCCGGCCTTCGCTGCGACCGGCCTCGATATAGCCGAGCACGCGCTCGAGCTGGATGCCGTCGACGATCGCGCCCATCGACACCGACGGATCGAGCGGATTGCCGGGCACGTACGCGCGTGCGGCCGCGACGAGCTTCTCGATGAACGCGTCCTTGATGTCGCGATGCACGAGCAGGCGCGAGCCTGCCGTGCACATCTCGCCCATGTTGTAGAAGATCGCGCCGGCAGCCGCCTGCGCCGCGCGGTCGAGATCGGGACAATCGGGCAGCACGATGTTCGGCGACTTGCCGCCGAGTTCGAGCCACGCGCGCTTCAGGTTCGACTGCGCGGCGTACTGCATGATCAGCTTGCCGACCGCCGTCGAGCCCGTGAACGCGATGCAGTCGACGTCGCGATGCAGCGCGAGCAGCTTGCCCGGCTCGCCCGCGCCAGGCACGACGTTGAACACGCCGGCGGGAATGCCGGCCTCAACCGCGAGTTGCGCGACACGGATCGCGGTCAGCGGCGATTTTTCCGACGGCTTCAGCACGACGCTGTTGCCGGCCGCGAGCGCGGGACCGAATTTCCACGCGGCCATCAGGATCGGGAAGTTCCACGGCACGACGGCGGCCACCACGCCGACCGGCTCACGCGTGACGAGACCGACGAGATGATGATCGGCCGGCGCAACCTCGCCGCCCACCTTGTCGATCGCTTCCGCAAACCATTCGACGCAGTACGCGGCGCCCGGCACGTCGACCGTCGTCGTGTCGCCGATCGGCTTGCCGGCGTCGAGCGTTTCGAGCAGTGACAGCTCGTCGAGATGCTCGCGCATCAGCGCGGCCCAGCGCAGCAGCACGGCCTTGCGCGCACGCGGGTTCAGGCCGGCCCACACGCCCGCGTCGAACGCGCGGCGCGCGGCGGCAACAGCCGCGTTCACGTCGGCTTCGCCGCAATCGGCGACCTTCACGAGCACGCGGCCGTCGATCGGGCTCACGCAGTCGAACGTCTTGCCGCCGTGCGCGTCGCGCGACGCGCCGTCGATGAATGCGCGCCCTTCGATCTCGAGCGACGCCGCCTTGTCCTGCCAGTCAGCCAAAGTCAACTTGTTCATCAGGATGCCTCAGTTTTTTGGCATTCGCGATGCGGCACGCCGCTGCGCATGACGCGCAGCCGGCCGGCAGCGAATGCAGTGACGCGCGGGGGGAGCTCAGAAGGTCGCCGGCGAATTGGCCGAGACGACCTCGCAGATCAGATCCGCGCTGGGATTGCGAAAACGGTGCGGCAAACGGCTTTCGAAGTAGTAGCCGTCTCCGGGGTCGAGCAGCCACGTCGCGCCGTCGACGGTCAGCTCGAGCCGGCCCGACACGACGACCCCGCCCTCGTGCCCCGCGTGCACGAGCATCTCGGGCCCCGTATCGGCCTGCGGCTGGTAGATCTCGCGCAGGATGCACATGTTGCGATCCTTCATGCTCGCGCCGACCAGATGAAACGCGAGCGTGTCGTTGCCGAGGTTCGGCATCTCGTCGCGACGCGACACGACCGAGCGCGATTCGACGAGCTCGAACGTGAAGAACTCCGCGAGACTCATCGGGATGCATTCGAGCAGCTTCTTCAACGAGCCGACCGACGGGCTCACGCGGCCCTGTTCGATCAGCGAGATCGTGCCGTTGGTCACGCCGGCCCGCTTCGCGAGTTCGCGCTGCGACAGGCCATGCTTGTTGCGCACGAAACGCAGGCGCTCGGCGACTTCGGTGGACATCGATTCGGTTTCGGACACGATAAGTGCGATGACAAAGTGAAACGACGCGGTGGACAGCCGTTGAATATTCTAATCACTTTATGCCGCACATCAGCGGGGAAAACCCTGAAAGGCGTTCGAAATAATGAACACCCCGTCGATTATTCCTTTTGCGAATCTTTTGTTCGCACTGCTCGGGAAAGCCCTGATACAGCACCGTTAAAAAACATTTGACGCCGTTTTTGGCTCGTATATGCTGGCTCTCAGGTTAGCGTCATCAAGCATTCATCGGCAGCAAAAAACGTTATTGCAACGCAAAAATTGATGCCCATCAATGTAAATAACGCGTAACCGGCGCCTTGATTATTTTAAACGCCCCGCGCGTCGAAACGGTCAGGTGTTCAATACTTTCAACAACCCAGTCGAGTGTAATCGTGAGAGTCCGTGGCCCTCTGGTGAGGTGGGATCGAGGCGATGTGCGAAGTTTGCGCAGCGCGGCGTCCGCTTCCGACGACGGCAGTTGCGGCTGGCATAGTCCTCGCCTGCTTCACCTGTCGATCTACACCATCCTGTCCCGTCGTTCCGTTCGGCGTCACAACGCCGTTTCCGCACGCGCATTCGTCGCCGTCGATACCGACGAAGTGGCGTCGCTGCTGCCGTAGCGCCTCTCCTTTCTTTACGTCGTTCGTTTCACCTGCTGATTCGCCAACCGCATCGTCCGTGCGGTGACGGAACGCGTTCGCGCATGCATTGCCGCGTCGCGTGTCGCAATGAAACGAACGACGGCCTGATCGTCGCGCGCAGCGCGGATCGCCACGCCATCCCGTTGCGCCCATTCACCAGCGGCCCTGCCTCTCGCGCAAGGCTGCGGGGCTGTTGCACGCCGGCGTTTCGCCACATCCGGCAAGCAAGACGCAACAACCCTCCGGATAACTGATTGACGTCATGGATAGAAGGAAACCTCTCGTCGGCATCACCGCCGACCACACGCAAATCGGCGCGCATGCGTCGCATACGGTCGGCGACAAATACGTCGCCGCGATCGTCGACGGCGCGCGGGCGTTCGCGATGGTGCTGCCCGCGCTCGGCGAGCGCCAGTCGGTCGACGACGTACTCGACACGGTCGACGGCCTGCTGTTTACCGGCAGCTACTCGAACGTCGAGCCGCACCTGTATGGCGGCGAACCGAGCGCACCGGGCACGAAGCACGACCCGGCCCGCGACGCGACCACGCTGCCGCTGCTGCGCGCGGCGATCGCCGCGGGCGTGCCGGTGCTGGCCGTCTGCCGCGGCTTCCAGGAACTGAACGTCGTCTGCGGCGGCACGCTGCACCAGCGCGTGCACGAAGTGCCGGGCCTCGCCGATCACCGCGAGGACGACGACGCGCCGATGGAGACGCAGTACGGCCCCGCGCACGTCGTGCGCCTGACGCCCGGCGGCACGCTGCACGCGCTCGCCGGCGGCCGCGACGAGGTGCACGTGAACTCGCTGCACAAGCAGGGCATCGCGCAGCTCGGCTCCGGCCTCGCCGTCGAGGCCGTCGCGCCGGACGGCCTGATCGAAGCCGTGAGCGTCGTCGATGCACCGGCCTTCGCCCTCGCCGTGCAGTGGCATCCGGAATGGCGCCATGCGCAGGACCCGCTGTCGAGCGCGATCTTCCGCGCCTTCGGCGATGCCTGCCGCGCCCGCCGCGCTGCCCGCACGCGCGCCATGGCCGCCGCCGCGCTCGCTTGAGCGCCGACCAAACCAACGAGAACAGACATGCAAGACATCGAAGACTTTCTGAAGCAGCACCGGATCACCGAGATCGAAGCGATCATTCCCGACATGGCCGGTATCGCGCGCGGCAAGATCACGCCGCGCAACAAGTTCACGTCCGGCGAATCGATGCGCCTGCCGCAGGCCGTGATGGTGCAGACCGTCACCGGCGAATATCCGGAAGACGGCTCGCTGACCGGCGTGACCGACCCCGACATGGTGTGCGTGCCCGACACGTCGACGATCCGCCTGATTCCGTGGGCCGTCGACCCGACCGCGCAGGTGATCCACGACTGCGTGCACTTCGACGGCTCGCCGGTCGAGATCTCGCCGCGCTACGTGCTGCGCCGCGTGCTCGACCTGTACAAGGCGAAGGGCTGGAAGCCCGTCGTCGCGCCGGAACTCGAGTTCTACCTGGTCGACATGAACAAGGACCCCGACCTGCCGCTGCGGCCGCCGGTCGGCCGTACGGGCCGCCCCGAAACGGGCCGCCAGTCGTATTCGATCGAGGCCGTCAACGAGTTCGACCCGCTGTTCGAGGACATCTACGAGTACTGCGAAGCGCAGAACCTCGACATCGACACGCTGATCCACGAAGTCGGCGCCGCGCAGATGGAGATCAACTTCATGCACGGCGACGCGCTGTCGCTGGCCGACCAGGTGTTCCTGTTCAAGCGCACGGTGCGCGAGGCCGCGCTGCGTCACAACATGTACGCGACGTTCATGGCCAAGCCGATGGAAGACGAACCGGGCTCGGCGATGCACGTGCACCAGAGCATCGTCGACGAGGAAACGGGCCAGAACCTGTTCACGTCACCGGAAACCGGCGGCGCGACGTCGATGTTCTACAACTTCCTCGCGGGGCTGCAGAAGTACACGCCGGCGCTGATGCCGATCTTCGCGCCGTACATCAACTCGTATCGCCGCCTGTCGCGCTTCATGGCCGCGCCGATCAACGTGCAGTGGGGCTACGACAACCGCACGGTCGGCTTCCGCATCCCGCACTCGGGCCCGTCGGCACGCCGCATCGAGAACCGCATCCCGGGCGTCGACTGCAACCCGTACCTCGCGCTCGCCGCGACGCTCGCGGCCGGCTATCTCGGCATGACGCAGCGCCTGGAGCCGACCGAGCCGCTCGTCAGCGACGGCTACGACCTGCCGTACCAGCTGCCGCGCAACCTCGAGGAAGGACTGACGCTGATGGCCGCCTGCGAGCCGCTCGGCGAGATCCTCGGCCACAAGTTCCTGAAGGCGTATTTCGCGCTGAAGGAAACCGAATACGAAGCGTTCTTCCGCGTGATCAGCTCGTGGGAACGCCGCCATCTGCTGCTGCACGTCTGAGCGTGCACTCGACCGAATACGGAATCACGGAGGAAACATGACGTACCGCAACGAATCTGCCTGGATCCAGCCGGCCGCACCGAGCGCCACGGCCGCCGCACCGCGCGCGACGCAGGCGCGCACGACCGCCGAATACCGCGCGCTCGACGCCGCGCACCACATCCACCCGTTCTCCGACATGGGCGCGCTGAACCGTGCAGGCAGCCGCGTGATCGTGAAGGCCGACGGCGTCTACCTGTGGGACTCGGACGGCAACAAGGTGATCGACGGGATGGCCGGCCTCTGGTGCGTGAACGTCGGCTACG
>NZ_JAAGPC010000213.1:0-13462 GCF_017104595.1 Burkholderia sp. Tr-20390
AGACTCGGGCCCGAGCCGTATTTTCCAGTCTTGAGAAGATGAGCACAGAATTGAGCAGTGATGGCTTTCGACGCTTGTTTCGTCTGAAGCGGCTTGTAGACGTTCGCAGCGATTTCGTGCGCGGCCTGCATCCGCATCGGCATCGACGCGCCGCCGATCGCCACCGGCTGCTCCTCGACGGTCGGCTTCGCCGGCAGGTCGATCGTGTAGCCGGCATCGTTGTGCAGCGTGCGCCAGTCGTACGACGGCGAGCACGCGGCCAGCACCGCGCTCATGCACGCGAGCGCGGCGAAGTGTCGCAGCGGACGAAAAAGGGGGCGCAACGAAACGGTGACTTCCTTCGGCATGGCGTGGATCGGGCAGGCAAAACGGGCATTATCCGCTGAACGTGACATCCGGGATGCGTGGCCGCCGTCGGTGCGCAAGCCGCATTCGCGCTAAAATGAGCGCCGAATTTCGATGTCCTTTGCATTGATCCGCGTCATCGACCGACTCCGAGAGCACCAGATGAACACCACGCCTCCCGTCCGGCGCAGCGCCGGCCCCGTCCGCTACATCGTCGCCGCCGCGGTCGTCGCGGCGATCGCCGTCGCCGGCTTCTTCGCGTTCAACGGCAAGTCCAGCGTGCCGGACGCCACGTTCACGCTGCTGTCGGGCCAGAAGGTCTCGACTGCAGGCGACCTGAAAGGCAAGGTCTATCTCGTGAACTTCTGGGCGACGAGCTGCGCGACCTGCATGCAGGAAATGCCGCAGATGGTCGAAACCTACAATCGCTTCAAGGGTCAAGGTCTGGAATTCGTCGCGGTCGCGATGAACTACGATCCGCCGATGTACGTCGCGAACTACGCGCAGACGCGCCAGCTGCCGTTCAAGGTCGCGCTCGACGACGGCAGCGTCGCGAAGCAGTTCGGCAACGTGCAGCTCACGCCGACGACTTTCGTCGTCGACAAGGACGGCAAGATCCTGAAGCGCTACGTCGGCGCACCGCAGTTCGCGGAACTCGACGCGCTGCTCAAGAAGGCACTCGACGGCAACGCGGCCTGAGCGCCGCCCGATCCGGCTCGAAGGGCCGCGCACCGCGCCCTTCCCCGCACCACGGACCGCACGACCGGGCAAGCCGGTTCCGCGGTCCGTTTGCTTTTCAGCGCTCGGTTTCGCCTTTCGCCGACAGCCCGTAGCGCTTCATCTTCTCGTACAGCGTCGCCTTGCCGACATGCAGCCGGTCGGCCGTCGCGGCGACCGCGCCGCCCGTCTGGTTCAGCGCCTCGGCGATCACCGCGCGCTCGAATTGCTCGATGCGCTCCTTCAGCGTCTGCTCGCTGTCGGCGTCGTCGCCGCTCGCGCCCGTCTCCTGCGGCATGTCGGCCACGCCGAGCACGAAGCGGTCGGCCGCGTTGCGCAGCTCGCGCACGTTGCCGGGCCAGTCGCGCTGCATCAGGCTCGCGCGCTGCCGGTCGGTCAGCACCGGCGCGGGCCGCGCGTAGCGCACGGCCGCATCGAGCATGAAGTGCTCGAACAGCGGCACGATGTCCTCGCGGCGCTCGGCCAGCGGCGGCAGCGCGATCGTCACGACGTTGAGGCGGTACAGCAGGTCGCGCCGGAACGTGCCGGCCGCGACGAGCTCGCTCATGTCGCCCTTCGCGGCCGCCACCACGCGGCAGTTCACGCGGATCGGCTGGTTCGAGCCGAGCCGCTCCAGCACGCCGTCCTGCAGCACGCGCAGCAGCTTCACCTGCAGCGCGAGCGGCATGCTTTCGATTTCGTCGAGGAACAGCGTGCCGCCGGACGCATATTCGAGCTTGCCGACGCGGCGCTTCGCGGCGCCGGTGAACGCGCCGGGCTCGTAGCCGAACATCTCCGACTCGAACATCGGCTCGGGCAGCGCGCCGCAATTCACCGCGATGAACGGCTTGTCGCGGCGCGGCGACAGCTCGTGCAGGCTGCGCGCGATCAGCTCCTTGCCGGCGCCGGTGTCGCCGTTGATCAGCACCGACGCATCGGTCGGCGCGACGTTCGCGATCAGCTTGCGCACCTGCTCGATCGCGGGGCTGCGGCCGATGATGCGCGGCGCGACGACGTTCTGCCCGGCCAGTTCGCGCCGCAGCGCGTGGTTCTCGAGCACGAGCTCGCGGCGCTCGAGCGCGCGGCGCACCGTCTCGATCAGGCGCTCGGCCGCGAACGGTTTTTCGATGAAGTCGTATGCGCCGTCGCGCATCGCCTGCACGGCCATCGAGATGTCGCCGTGCCCCGTGACGAGGATCACGGGCACGTCGGGCACGCGCTCGCGGCACTGCGCGAGCACGTCGAGCCCGCTCGCGCCGGGCAGCCGGATGTCGCTGACGATCGCGCCGGCGTTATCCGCGACGATCGCCTTCTCGGCCGCCTCGGCCGACTCGAAGCCGGCGACGTCGAACCCCGCCAGTTGAAGGCTCTGCACGCTGGCCCGGCGAACGAGCGCATCGTCTTCGATATAGATCACTTGCAGCCGGTTGGCCATCGTACTCACTTGCTCCTGACGGGCCGCGCGGCGGCAGCGCGCGCGGCGTCGTTGATACCGATCGTGCGCCGATCGGGCGGGCGGCGTGGCGCGCCTAGCGCGAGCCCGCCGGCTCGGACACGGAGTCCGGATGATGCGTGCGGGCGCGCCGCAGCGTCAAGACGAACAGCGCACCGCCCGACGGCGCGTTGCGCGCGGTCAGCGCTCCGCCCGCGTCGCTCGCGATCGACGACGAGATCGCGAGGCCGAGGCCGAGCCCGCGCCCCATTTCCTTGGTCGTGAAGAACGGCTCGAACAGGCGCGGCAGCAGGTCAGGGGCAATACCGCTTCCGTTGTCGCGCACCTCGACGGCGAGCGTGGCCGCCGACACCGCGATCGTCACCTCGATCGCCGGCGCCGCGACGCCGGCCACCGCGTCGAGCGCGTTGCCGAGCAGGTTGATCAGCACCTGTTCGAGGCGCAGATCCTCGCAACGGGCGACGAGCTCGGGATAGTCGCGCGCCAGGTCGAGCGGCGCATCCTGCGCGGGCGACACGGTCGCGTCCTGCAGCGTCAGCGTGAGCGCGACGCCGCGCAGCCGCTCGTCGAGCAACGACAGCACGCTGCGCAGCGCGCGCACGACGAGCGCCTGCTCGTTGCGCGGCTTCGCGCGGCCGACGAACAGCTTCAGCTGGTTCGTGATCTTGCCCATCCGCTCGGTGAGCGCGGCGATCGCCTCGAGGTTCTCGCGCGCGGCCGCCTGCTCGCCGCGATCGAGCAACACGCGCGTGTTGTCCGAGAAGCTGCGCAGCGCCGCGAGCGGCTGGTTCAGTTCGTGCGTGATGCCGGCCGCCATCTGGCCGAGCGCGGCGAGCTTGCTCGCCTGGATCAGTTCGTCGTGCGCGGCGCGCAGCTCCTGCTCCGCACGGATCCGGTCGCCGACTTCCTTCTGCAACTGCTCGTTCGCTTCCGACAGGTCGGCCGTGCGCTCCTCGACGCGCCGGTTCAGCTCCGCATACGCCTGCTGCAGCAGCGCGCGGCCGCGGATCATTTCACGCACGCGCGCGCGGCGCATCCGCCAGTAGAACGCGAGCAGCGCGACCGACACGAAGCCGAAACCGGTGACGATCGTCGCGTTGCGCGCATCGGCGTCGACGGGCGCGATAGGCGCGAGCGTGACGAGCAGCCAGTCGGGCTCGCCGATCCGGCGCTTGCTCGCGAGGAACCGCGGCGCGCGCATGCCGGGGCCCAGGCGCACGATTTCCGCATCGGGGCCGAGCACCTGCTCGATGCGCAGCGGCAGCGGCGTGACGGGCTGCTGCGCGTACTGGCGCGTCTCGTAGATCGACGCGGCGACAGGGCCCGTGAGCGGGCGCAGCGTGTGGTACTTCCATGCGGGCACCGACGACAGGAACACGACGCCGTGATCATCCGCGACGACGAGCGGCTCCGACGCATCGGCGCCCTGGAACCATTCGAGGTTGAGCTTCACGACGACCACGCCCGCGATCTTGCCGTCGCGCCACACGGGCTGCGAGATGTAGTAGCCGGGATCGCGCGAGATCGTGCCGATCCCGAAGAAGCGGCCGACCTGGCCGTTCATCGCATCGAGGAAATACGGGCGGAAGCGGTATTCGGTCCCGACGAAGCTGTCGGGCGCGCGCCAGTTGCTGGCGGCGACACACAGGCCGTCCGCGCCGATCACGTAGGTGACGGTCGCGTGCGCGTGTTCGTTGAGGTCTTCGAGATAGCGATTGACGCGCCCGGTGTAGTCGGCGCGCGTCGGCTCGGCGAGCAGGTCCTGCACGTACGGATGGCTGCCGAGCAGATACGGCAGCGACTCGTAGCGGTCGAGCGTGCTCTTGAGCGCATTGGTGGTGCGGTCGACGCGCACCGCGGCGTTGCGCTGCAGCTCGGCGACGCCGCGCCGCCAGGTGATCGTCCACGTCAGCGTGCACGCCGCGGCGAGCGCGGCGGCAAGCACGACGAGAATGAGCAGACGGCGCGTCACGGTCGAGGCTTCCTGGCGATGCGGATCACCTATTGTGTCATAGGCCTCCGCCCTTCCGCCTCGACCGCCGCGGCTCGCACCGCCGGCGGGCGGTGCCGCCGCCTGCTCCTTCATGACGTCAGACGCCGGCCGTCTCGGTCGGCGCCACTTCGCCGCCGCCCTTCAGCGCCTGGCGCAGCTTGTTGCGGTCGAGCTCCTTCTCCCAGGCCGACACGACGACCGTCGCGACGCCGTTGCCGACGATGTTGGTCAGCGCACGGCATTCGCTCATGAAGCGGTCGATGCCGAGGATCAGCACCATGCCCGACAGCGGGATCGTCGGCACGACGGCCAGCGTCGCGGCGAGCGTGATGAAGCCCGCGCCCGTGACGCCGCTCGCGCCCTTCGACGTCAGCATCGCGACGGCGAGCAGCGTGAGCTGCTGCATCCACGTCAGTTCGATGTTGGTCGCCTGCGCGATGAACAGCACGGCCATCGTCATGTAGATGTTGGTGCCGTCGAGGTTGAACGAATAGCCGGTCGGCACGACGAGGCCGACGACCGAACGCGAGCAGCCGGCCTTCTCGAGCTTTTCCATCAGCTGCGGCAACGCGGCTTCCGACGAGCTCGTGCCGAGCACGATCAGCAGCTCTTCCTTGATGTAGGACACGAAGCGGATGATCGAGAAGCCCGTGACCCGCGCGATCGTGCCGAGCACGACGAGCACGAACACGACCGACGTCAGGTAGAACGTGCCGATCAGCTTGAGCAGCGGCACCAGCGAGCCGACGCCGTACTTGCCGATCGTGAACGCCATCGCGCCGAACGCGCCGATCGGCGCCAGCTTCGTGACGATGTGCACGATGCCGAACAGCACGCGCGTGAGCCCGTCGATGAAGTCGGTGACGACCTTGCCGCGCTCGCCGAGATGCGCGAGCACGCTGCCGAACAGCAGTGCGATCAGCAGGATCTGCAGGATTTCGCCCTGCGCGAACGCATCGACCATCGTGTTCGGGATGATGTGCATCAGGAAGTCGACCGTCGACTGCCCGTGCGCCTTCGCCGCGTACGACGCGACGGCCTTGCCGTCGAGCGTCGCCGGATCGATGTTGAAGCCGACGCCCGGACGCAGGATGTGCGTGGCCGCGAGGCCGAGCACCAGCGCGAAAGTCGACACGATCTCGAAGTACAGCAGCGCCTTGCCGCCGACGCGGCCGACCTTCTTCATGTCCTCCATGCCGGCGATGCCGGTGACGACCGTACAGAAGATGATCGGGCCGATCACCATCTTGATCAGCTTGATGAAGCCGTCGCCGAGCGGCTTCATGTCGGTGGCGATCGACGGATAGAAGTGGCCGAGGATCACGCCGACGATGATGGCGAAGATCACCTGCACATAGAGCACTTTGTAGAAGGGTTTCTTCTTCACGATGGTTCCTGCAGAAGTAGATGAGCCGATGGAAACGGCGTCACGCGCGCGGACGAATGTCACAGGGGAAGATTCACTCGCCCGCGCGGCTGCCGTGCCGCAACAAGCGATGCCTCAGGACGTCCGGAGGGGGAGGAAGGCAGTGGTCATCGATTGTCTCCTTGCTTGCTGTAGTAGTTCGGCCGGGGGAGGGCCGTGCGTTTTATATTGCAAGGTCAATGCCAGGTTCCTGAAACCCGTCAAACCTTTGTATTCATTGTATTTCTCATAATGCGGCAGGCAAGGAAATCCGGGTTTCCGGATTTCCGGAAAATATCCGTCCGGCGATCCGGACGGATGCACTCATTCATCTGACGAATCAATGCTGCACGGCGCGGCCGGCCAGCACGCCCGTCTGCGCGTAGAACTCCTGCTGCGCGAACGCGTCGCGCTCGCGCCGGGCGCGCTCGCCGCGATCCGCGAGCGAGCCGACGACGATCCCGATGAACGCGAGCGGCACCGACACGAGCGCCGGGTTGTCGAGGAACACCGGTGCGTGCGCGTGGTGCAGCACGTCGACCCACACCGACTTCGACAGCACCGTGAGCATGACCGCCGACACGAGGCCGAGGCCGCCGCCGAGCACCGCGCCGCGCGTCGTCATCCCGCGCCAGAAGATCGACATCGCGAGCACCGGGAAATTGGCGCTCGCGGCCACCGCCGCGACGAGGCCGACCATGAACGCGACGTTCACGTGCTCGAACAGGATCGACAGCCCGATCGCGACCGCCGACAGCGCGATCGTCGCCGCGCGCGAGATGCGCATCTCGACGCGCTCGTCGGGCTTGCCGCGTGCCCACATCTGCGCATACAGGTCGTGCGAGATCGTCGTCGCGCCGGCGAGCGTGAGGCCCGCGACCACCGCGAGGATCGTCGCGAACGTGACGGCCGCGATGAACCCGTAGAACCAGTTCCCGCCGACCGCCTGCGCGAGCTTCACCGCGACCATGTTCGAGCCGCCGAGCAGGTCGTGCGTCAGGTTGAACGTGCCGTTCGCGCCGAGCTTGAAGAACTCCGGATGCTGCGCGAGCAGCACGATCGCCGAGAAGCCGATCACGAAGGTCAGCAAATAGAAATAGCCGATGAAGCCGGTCGCATAGAGCACCGACTTGCGCGCCTCCTTCGCGTTCGGCACCGTGAAGAAGCGCATCAGGATGTGCGGGAAGCCGGCCGTGCCGAACATCAGCGCGATGCCGAGCGACAGCGCGTTGGCCGGATCGCGGATCAGCTTGCCGGGGCCCATGATCGACAGCGCGCCCGGATGCACGGCCACCGCGCGGCGGAACATCTCGTCGACGCTGAAGCCGAATTCGCCCAGTGCAAGCACGACGAGCAGCGTCGCGCCGCACAGCAGCAGCACGGCCTTGATCACCTGCACCCAGGTGGTGGCCGTCATCCCGCCGAAGAACACGTAGACCACCATCAGCACGCCGACGATCAGCTCGGCCGTGCCGTACGACAGCCCGAACAGCAGCTGGATCAGCTTGCCCGCGCCGACCATCTGCACGACGAGGTACAGCACGACGATGGTCAGCGAATTCGCGGACGTCAGCAGCCGGATCGGCCGCTGCGCGAAGCGGTACGCGACGACGTCGACGAACGTGAACTTGCCGAGGTTGCGCAGCGGCTCGGCGATCAGGAACATCACGAACGGCCAGCCGACCAGGAAGCCGATCGAGTAGATGAGCCCGTCGAAGCCGAACATGAACACCATCCCCGACAGCCCGAGGAACGACGCGGCCGACATGTAGTCGCCCGCGATCGCAAGCCCGTTCTGCAGCCCGGTGATGCCGCCGCCGGCCGTGTAGAAGTCGCGTGTCGAGCGCGTGCGGCGCGCGGCCCAGCGCGTGAGCGCGAGCGTCGCGAACACGAACGCGAAGAACATCCCGATCGCGACCGGGTTCAGTTCGACCTTGTCGGGCATCGGGCCCGCGACGGATACCGCGTGCGCGGCGGTGGAAGCGAGAACGGCAGGCGCGCCGAGCGCCATCGAGAGTCGTCGCATGTCGGCCTCCGTCACGAACGCTGGAGGATCGCGTCGACGCGGCGGTCGAACGCACGGTTCGCGCGCAGCACGTAGCACGCGGTCAGGCTGATCGCGACCAGGATGATCGCGACGCCGGTGGCGATCCCGACCGTCATCGTCGCGCCGCGGTACAGCGGCGCGGCGAGCACGTGCGGCGCGAGCGCGACGAGCAGGATGAAGCCGTAGTACGTGGCGATCATCAGCGCCGTCAGCGTGAAGCTGAAGCGGCGCCGCGCCCGCACGAGCTGCTGGTAGTCACGGCGCGCCGTGACCGATTCGATGACGGAAAGCTCCATGGTGTCTCCTGTCGACCAGAGTTGGCGCTTCAGCGCTTACTCTGGTCCCATGCTTCGCGGTCGACCGGAGTTGGCGCTTTAGCGCCTACTCCAGTCCCCGCAGGGCAACCTCCTCGTCGTCGCGAGGAATGTCTTATGGATGGCTGGCGCGTCGACTGCTCCGCCCGCGCCACGGCGGCAAGGCATGAAACGCGTTACACAATGCGATCCGCACGCAGCCGCGCAACCTCGTCGGCCGACATCCCGAGCCAGCCGCCGAGCACCGCATCCGTGTCGGCACCAAGCACCGGCGGCGCGCCGCGCACCGGCAACCGCGCGCCATCGAACCGGTACGGCGGCGCCAGCACGTCGACGCCGCCCGCGACCGGATGCGGCTGCCGCGTGACGAGCCCCGCGCGCGTCGCGCGTTCCGACTTCAGCGCCTCGTGCAGCCCGAGCACTTCGCCGCACGGAATGCCCGCGTCGGCGAGCGCCGCGAGCAACGTCGCGCGCGACCGGCGTGCGAGTTCGCCGCGAATCTCGGGAAGCAGCTCGGCGCGGTTTTCCGAGCGGCCGAGGTTGGTCTTGTAGCGTTCGTCGGCCGCGAGATCGGGCCGCTCGATCGCGTCGCAGAAGCGCGCGAACTGCGTGTTGTTGCCGACCGTGATCACGAGCGGGCCGTCGGCCGCGTCGAACACGCCGTACGGCACGATCGACGGATGCGCGTTGCCGTAGCGCGGCGGGTCCTCGCCCATCAGCAGCGCGTCGAGCCCGTAGTACGCGGTGATCATCAGCCCGCAGTCGAACAGCGCCATTTCGATGCGCCGCCCGCGCCCCGTTGCGTGTCGTTCGTACAGCGCGGCGAGGATCGCCTGCGCCGAATACATGCCGGTGAACAGATCGACCGCCGCGACGCCGAACTTCAGCGGCGGCTGGCCGGCCTCGCCGTTCAGCGCCATCAGCCCGGCCTCGCCCTGCACGACGAGGTCGTAGCCGGGCCGCGCGGCCTCGGCGCCCGAGCGGTCGTAGCCGGAGATCGCGCAGTGCACGACGCGCGGATTCAGCTCGGCCAGCGCGTCGTAGCCGAGCCCGAGCTTTTCCGCGCCGCCGAGCTTGAAGTTGTGGAGCACCACGTCGGCCTGCGCGGCCAGCTCGCGCGCGAGCCGCCGCCCGTCTTCAGTCTGCAGGTCGAGACAGATCGAGCGCTTGCTGCGGTTCACGCTGTTGAAGTAGGTCGTCTCGGTGTCGCCGATCCTCAGGCCCCAGTCGCGCGTGTCGTCGCCGCGCGCCGGATGCTCGACCTTGATCACTTCCGCGCCGAAATCGGCGAGCACCATCGCGCACCACGGGCCCGCGAGCACACGCGAGAAATCGAGCACCTTCACGCCGGCCAGCGGCAATGCGCGCGATTCGTTCGTCATCGTTGTCTCCTCCGTTCGCGTCGTTCGTCTTTACTGTTTCGACAGCGCGATGTAGCGCGCGAGGTGATGATCCTCGTCGCCGAGCTGGTGATCGATCATCACGAGGCGCTTCGCGTAGTGCGACAGCGGCAGCTCCCACGTCATCCCGATCCCGCCGTGCAGCTGGATGCTCTCTTCGGCAACGAGCGTGCCGATCCGGCCGATCGTGTACTTCGCCGCCGCGAGCGCGCGTTCGCGCACCCCGCGCGGCGCATCGAGCTGCGCGGCCGCGTTGATCACGGCCGAGCGCGCCTGCTCGACTTCGAGCAGCAGGTCGGCCATCCGGTGCTGCAGCGCCTGGAAGCTGCCGATCGGCAAGCCGAACTGCTTGCGCGTGCGCAGGTAGTCGAGCGTGTATTCCTTCGCGACGTCCATCGCGCCGAGCGCCTCCGCCGACAGCGCGAGCAATCCGTAGCCGAGCACGCGTTCGAGCAACTCGGCGCCTGCTTCGCCGTCGTGCGCGCCGAGCGCGGCATCGGCCGGCAGCACGACGTGCTCGAAGCGCACCTCGGCCGCGCGGCCGCCGTCGATCTTCCGGTAGTCGCGCAGCGATACGCCCGGCGCATCGGCCGGCACGACGAACAGGCCGATGCCGGCCGCATCGTCGTCGTGACCCGACACCCGCGCGCTGACGACGAAGAACGCCGCCTGCGCAGCCTGGTCGACGACGCCCTTCGCGCCCGTCAGCACCCAGCCGTCGCCCGAGCGTTCGGCGCGCGTGCGCACGGTCGTCAGTTCGTAGTGCGAGCCGGGTTCGTCGTGCGCGAACGCGGCGCTCGCGCTGCCGTCGATCAGCGCGGCCAGCCGGTCGCGATGCGCGGCGCCGCCGGCGAGCGACAGCGCCCGCCCCGCGAGCAGCGCGCCGAGGAACGGCTCGACGACGAGCCCGCGCCCGAGGCATTCGAACACCACGGCGATGTCGAAGCCCGCGCCGCCGAACCCGCCGTCGGCTTCGGAAAACAGCGCGCCGACCGTGCCGAGGTCGGCAAGGCGCCGCCACATCGCGCGATCGAAACCTTCGGCCGACTGCGCGATGCGATCGCGCACCGGGAACGCGTACTGTTCGGCGATGAAGCGGTTCAACGTATCCGCCAGCATCCGGCGGTCTTCTGTGTGCTGGAAATCCATCGTCGCGTCCCTCGTTACAGCCCGAGCATCATCTTCGCGATGATGTTCTTCTGGATCTCGTTCGAGCCGCCGAAGATCGACAGCTTCCGGTTGTTGAAGTACTGCTGCGCGGCGCTCGCGGCGTCGTCCGGGCCGACCGGCTCGCCGTCGTAATCGGCATCGAGCGCCTCCTCGACGAACGGCTGCGCGTACGGCCCCATCGCGCGCCGCATCAGCGCGGTGATCTCCTGGCGGATCTGCGTGCCGCGGATCTTCAGCATCGAGCTTTCCGCGCCCGGCGCGCCGCCGCCCGCGACCGCGGCCAGCACGCGCAGGTTGGTCGTGCGCATGTTCTCGAGTTCGATCTCGACCCGCGCGACGCGCGCCGCGAAGAACGGATCGTCCGCAAGCGGCCGGCCATTCTTCGTGACCTTCGCGGCGACTGCGCGCAACCGGTCGAGCGCGGCCGTCGAGAAGCCGATTCCCGCGATGTTGGTGCGCTCGTACGTGAGCAGGTATTTCGCGTAGGTCCAGCCGCGGTTCTCCTCGCCGACGAGGTTGGCCGCCGGCACGCGCACGTCGGTGAAGAACACCTCGTTCACTTCGTGCTCGCCGTCGAGCGTGACGATCGGGCGCACCTCGACGCCCGGCGTGTTCATGTCGATCAGCAGGAAGCTGATGCCTTCCTGCTTGCGCACGTCGGTCGCGGTGCGCACGAGGCAGAAGATCATGTTCGCGTAGTGGCCGAGCGTGGTCCACGTCTTCTGGCCGTTCACGAGGTAGTGCTCGCCCTGCGCGTCGATGCCGCGCACCGCGCTCGTCTTCACCGATGCAAGATCGGAACCGGCGCCCGGCTCCGAGTAGCCCTGGCACCACCAGTCGGTGCCGTCGAGGATGCGCGGCAGCCAGTGGCGCTGCTGCGCGTCGTTGCCGTACTTGATTAGCACGGGGCCGAGCATGTTCACGCCGAACGGCACGATGCGCGGCGCACCCGCGAGCGCGCATTCGTTGTCGAACAGGAACTTCTGCGCGACGCTCCAGCCGGGGCCGCCGTATTCGCGCGGCCAGTGGCTCGCGAGCCAGCCGCGCGCGTTGAGGATCGCGTGCCATTCGCGCATGTCGTCGCGCGTGAGATGCAGGCCGCCCTTCACCTTGCGCGCGATGCGCGCGGGCAGTTCGGCTTGCAGGAAGCGCTGCACTTCCGTGCGGAAGGCTTCCTCTTCGGGAGTGAAATTGAGGTCCATCTTCGGTCCGTGGCGAATGCGGTGGGCGTTCAGTCGATGCGGTTCAGGCTCGCGAAATCCGCGCCGCGCGCGACGAGATCGACGAGCAGCGGCGACGGCTTCCAGAACAGCGGATCTTCCTTCGCGAACGCGCGGATATCGGCGAGCACGTTCGCGAGGCCGACCGTGTCCGCGTAATGCATCGGGCCGCCGCGATAGCGCGGGAAGCCGTAGCCGTGCAGGAACACCGCATCGACATCGAGCGGGCGCAGCGCGATCTTCTCGTGCACGACGTTCGCGCCTTCGTTGATCATCGCGGCAAGATAGCGGCGCAGGATCTCGTCGTCGGTGAAGGTGCGCGGCGTGACGCCCTTGTTCGCGCGTTCTTCCGCGACGATCGCCTCGACTTCCGGGTCCGGCGTGCCGACACGCGCGCCGTCCGGATACAGGTAGTAGCCGCGCGCGGTCTTCTGGCCGAACCAGCCGCGCTCGCACAGCCGGTCGGAAATTTCCACGTAGCGCGCACGCGGGTCGCGCGTCGCCGCCCGGCGCTTGCGGGTCGCCCAGCCGATGTCGCCGCCCGCGAGGTCGACGACCTGGAACGGCCCCATCGGGAAGCCGAATTCGCGCACCGCGCGATCGATCTGGTACGGCGACGCGCCGTCTTCCATCAGGGTGTCGGCCGCCGTGCGATAGACCGCGAGGATCCGGTTGCCGATGAAGCCGTCGCACACGCCCGCGCGCACCGGCGTCTTCTTCAGCTGCTTCGCCAGCGCGAACGCGGTCGCGACGACGTCCGCGCTCACGCGCGCCGGCACGACGATCTCGAGCAGCTTCATCACGTTGGCCGGCGAGAAGAAATGCAGGCCGATCACGTCGGCCGGCCGGTCGATGCTGGCGGCCAGCGCGTCGATGTCGAGATACGACGTGTTGGTCGCGAGCACCGCGCCCGGCTTGCACACACGCGCGAGTTCGGCGAATACGGCCTGCTTCACGGCCATGTCCTCGAACACCGCCTCGATCACGACGTCGGCCTGCGCGAGCGCGTCGTACGACGTGCTGCCCTTGAAGCGCGCGAGCCGCGCCGCGTGCGCGGCCGGCGTCATCCGCCCTTTCGCGACGAGGCCGTCGTACACCTTCTCGACGTGCGCGCGGCCGCGCGCGAGCGATGCTTCGTCGCGTTCGATCATCGTCACCGGCAGCCCGGCATCGAGCGCCGCGACCGCGATGCCCGCGCCCATCGTGCCGCCGCCGACCACGCCGATCCGCTCGACCGGCCGCGCGCTCGCGCGCCGCGCCTCGGGTGCCTTCGCCACTTCACGCTCCGCGAAGAACGCATGCACGAGGCCCGCACGCTGCGGGCTGTCGATGCACTGCAGGAACAGGCTGCGCTCGAGCTTCATCCCCGCGTCGAACGACTGCGTGAGCGCGGCCTCG
>NZ_JAAGPC010000214.1:0-13480 GCF_017104595.1 Burkholderia sp. Tr-20390
CGGCGGATGCCCTTGCGGTCGCCGATCGCCTTCGCGACGGCCTGGCCGAGCGTGATGCCGACATCCTCGACCGTGTGGTGGTCGTCGATATGCGTATCGCCATGCGCTTCAACCTCGAGATCGACCATCCCGCTCTCCAGCGCACCCGACACGCGCCATGCACGGCCGAGGTCGCGCGTGTAGAAGTACGCGGACAACCCGAACGGCGTGTCGTTGGCCGCGGCCACGGCCTCTTCCTCGGTCGCGAAGCGGAAGCAGCCGGCGACGGGGCCGAAGGTTTCCTCTTCGGCGATCAGCATGTCGGCCGTCATGCCGGTCAGCACGGTCGGCTCGTAGAACGTGCCGCCGAGCGCGTGACGCTTGCCGCCGGTGAGTGCGTGGGCGCCCTTCGCGGTGGCGTCGGCCACGTGCCGCTCGACCTTGCCGAGCGCCGCTTCGTTGATCAGCGGCCCCTGGTCGACTTCACCCGTGAGCGCGTTGCCGACGCGCAGCTTGCGCACGGCTTCCGCGAGCTTGCGCGTGAATGCGTCGTACACGCCGTCCTGCACGAGGAAACGGTTCACGCACACGCAGGTCTGGCCCGTGTTGCGGAACTTCGACGCGATCGCGCCTTCGACCGCCGCATCGAGATCGGCATCGTCGAACACGATGAACGGTGCGTTGCCGCCGAGTTCGAGCGACAGCTTCTTCAGCGTGTCGGCCGACTGCTTCGCGAGCAGCTTGCCGACCCGCGTCGAACCCGTGAACGACAGCTTGCGCACGACGGACGAACTCGTCAGCGTCTCACCAATCGCGACCGCGTCGCCCGACACCACGTTGAACACGCCGGCCGGCACGCCCGCGCGCTCGGCGAGCACCGCGAGCGCGAACGCCGATAGCGGCGTCTCCTCGGACGGCTTCAGCACCATCGTGCAGCCGGCCGCGAGCGCGGGGCCGGCCTTGCGCGTGATCATCGCCAGCGGGAAATTCCACGGCGTGATCGCCGCGACGACACCGACCGGCTCGCGCGTGACGACGATCTGCGCGTTCGGCTTCGGGCTCGGGATCACGTCGCCGTACATGCGCTTCGCTTCTTCCGCGAACCATTCGAGAAAGCTCGCCGCATACGCGACTTCGCCACGCGCTTCCGCGAGCGGCTTGCCTTGCTCGCGCGTCAGCAGCTCGGCGAGCGCGTCGCGGTTTTCGAGCATCAGCTCGCCCCAGCGTTTCACGCGGGCGCCGCGTTCCTTTGCGGTCAGCGCGCGCCAGGCGGGAAATGCGTGTGCCGCCGCATCGATCGCGCGTTGCGTGTCGTCGGCGCCGCCTTTCGCGACCTTCGCGATCGTCTCGCCGGTCGCCGGGTTCAGCACCGGATAGGTTGCGTCGCTCGCACCATGCGATTCGTGCCATTCACCGCCGATGTAATGGCCGGTCCTCAGAAATTCGTTCATTGTGTGTCGTTCCTTCAGTGCCTCGGAGCTTCGTGCTTCAGTGCATCAGTGCTTCATTCCGTCGCGAAGCTGCCCTGCGCCGGCCGCGATTCGCGCGCGATGCGCTTGCCGGCCGTGTAGTCGTTGATCAGGTCGCACGGCGTGTAGTTGCGTTCCAGCTCGTGCAGCTCTTCGTCGGTGAGCTGCGTTTCGAGCGCGCCGAGCGCGCTGTCGAACTGCGCGACGGAATCCGCGCCGACCAGCATGCTCGCGATGCCGGGGCGGCTCAGCACCCATGCCTGCGCGATCTGCGCGGGCGGCACGCCGCGGCGCTTCGCGACTTTCGCGACGGATGCCGCGATGGCGAGCGATGACGCATCGCCGTACATCTGCGCGGTGAAGAAGTCGGTCTGGTTGCGCGTCGATTGCGGCTCGCAGGTGAGCAGGCCGCGCGCGAGCGGACTGAACACCGACACGCCGACGCCCTGGTCGATGCAGTACGGCACCATCTCGCGCTCTTCCTCGCGATACGCGAGGTTCAGCTGCAGCTGCATGTTGATCGGCTTGTCCCAGCCGTTTCGTTCGCAGGCCTGCATGATCTTCGCGAACTGCCACGTGTACATCGTCGACACGCCGATATAGCGCGCCTTGCCCGCCCGCACGATGTCGTGCAGCGTGCTCATCGTTTCCTCGACGGGCGTGTTCACGTCGAAGAAGTGCAGCATGAAGATGTCGACGTAATCCATCCCGAGGCGCTTGAGCGACCCGTCGATGCCGTCGAGCACGTGCTTGCGCGAATGGCCGCCCGCGTTCGGATAGCTGCCCATGTCGTAGCCGACCTTGGTCGTCACGACGAGCTCTTCGCGGCGCGCGTTGCGCTTCAGGATGCGGCCGACTACTTCCTCGCCGACGCCCGTCGAATAGAAATCCGCGAGATCGATGAAGTTGACGCCGGCGTCGAGCGCGCGGCGCACGATCGGCTCGCTCTGCGCTTCGTCGAAGATCCAGGGCTTCCATTCGGGGGTGCCCATGTTCATCGTGCCGAGACACAGGCGGGACACCTTCAGGCCGGACTGGCCGAGGCGGACGTATTCCATGTTTCCTCCAGATGCGGCCGTCCGTCGCGCGTCGGCCGCTTGTCGTCGTCAGTTTTTCTTCGGGGTGTAGAACGGGTTCGACACGTCGCGGGCGGCGGCGAACACCGCGTCGCGATGCGGCAGCCCTTCCATTGCCGCGACGATCGCGTTGCGGCACGCGCGGTAGTTGTTCTCGAACACGGCGTCGAGATCGTCGGTCTGCGGGTTCACCCAGTTCGCCGACACGACGACCCAGTCGTTCTCCGCTTCGGGCGGCAGCGTGCCGTTCTCGAGCGCTTCGGCCACGGCCTTCGCGATGCCGGCCTGCGACGCGCCCCACGTGGCGTTGCCGTGGAAATCGCTGGCGATCTGCGCCTTGTTCACGTACAGCGTGAGCGGCTTGGTCGGCACGCCCGGCTGCGCGATCACGACGAACGGCGCATGGCCGGCCGACGGCGTCGCGAGCGCGGTAGCGAACGCCTGGCCCGCCGGGCCGTTGCGCGGGCCGACCAGCACGTTGATGTGCGCGAGGTTGACGCCGGGGCCTTCGAAGCCTTCGCCGATGTAAAGCTGCCTGGGTTGGGATGCGGTCATTGCGGTGTCTCGTCGATGAGGTGGGGGTGAGGCGATTGTGGTGGGCCGTGAGGCGGCCGGTGAATCGATGTTTTCTGATCGGGCCATGAGTTTTCGTCGTCTCCGGGAAAGCCCTGAAGCCGGCCCGCGCATGCCCGCCGGGCGGGCCTCGGCCGTGGTCGTAGCGACGGGCGGGGCGGGATCGGCGGGTGGGCATGCGCGTACCGGCTCCGGGTTTGTCATACCCGGGCAGGGGTTGGAGGGCCGAGCGCATCCGGACAACAATCGGCGTACTCCGAGCCCTATCTTTCGTCTTCCCTTCTTTTTTCGAAAGCGAGTAATTTCGATGGCTGCCATTCAAAAGCCCGATTGGTCGAAGCTCAGTTCGCTGGATCCGGAACTGATCCGGGCATTCGTCGCGGTCGTCGAAAGCGGTGGCTTCACCGCGGCGGCCCGGCAACTGCATCGCACGCAGTCGACGATCAGCCTGCGCATCCGCACGCTCGAGGAGCGGCTCGACACGCACCTGTTCATGCGCAACAGCCGGCGGCTCGAGCTGTCGCGCGACGGCGAGAATTTCCTGATCCATGCGCGCCGGATCATCCAGGTGCAGAACGACGCGATCCTCGCGCTGAAGCAGGCGAGCAGCGACCGCGGCGTCGTGCGCTTCGGGCTGCCCGAGGACTACGCGGAGCTGTGGCTGCCCGACCTGCTGAAGTCGTTCTATGCGATGCGGCCGGGCGCGCGCCTGCACGTGCATTGCCGGATGTCGCTCGAACTGCTCGACCGGCTGCAGGCCGGCGAGCTCGACGTGGCGCTCGTCGTGCGGCACGGGCCCGGCGCGGGCGGGCGCGTGCTCGGCCGGCACGACGTCGTGTGGGCCGCGCACCGTGATTTCGCGCTCGACCGCCATGCGTCGGTGCCGCTCGCGCTGTTCCCGGAAACGTGCTGCTACCGGCAACGCGGGCTGCAGGCGCTCGCGACGGCCGACCGGTCGTTTCACGTCGTCTACACGAGCCAGAGCCCGACCGGCATCAAGATCGCGGTGAACCACGGCGCGGCCGTGACGATGATCGACCGCTGCACGCTGCCCGGGAACTGGCGCGTGCTCGACGAGGCGGACGGCTTTCCGTCGCTGCCGGCGGCCGATCTCGAACTGCATCGCTCGCCGGGCATCTGCGATCCGCTGACCGACGATCTGGTGTCGCTGATCGAATCGATGGTCGACGAGCGGCGGCGCGCGTCGCTCGAGGCGTTTGCCGCGTAACGGGACGAACCGGCGGGCGAACGCGGCGCAGGCGAGGTCGACGCGCGCCGTGGGGCGCGACCACCGCGCACCCATGACGATCGTGCGGTCAGCCGCCGGCCGGTGGCGTGTTGTGTCCCCTATGCCGTTTTTTGCACTGCCGCAGCGTTTTTTTGCACGACGTTTATGTCGTCTCTTCTAAGCTGGGGATGTGTCGAACAGCCGAGACGGCTTCCGTCCGCTCCATGACCTTCATTCATCCCGTTCCCGCCTTCCATGTCGCCGGCCGCCCGTTGCGCGCCGGCACACCCGACAACGTCATTCCGTTCCCGCCGCCGCGCCCGCGCCTGCAGTTGCCCGTCACGCTGACGGCCGACTCCGGCGAGCACGCGCACGCCCGCCTCGCGGCGCTGCTGCATTCCCCGCTCGGCGTGTACGTCGTCAGCGCGCGCGCCGTGCGCGACGTGGTTCACGTGCACTTCGACATCGCGCCGGAAGACCTGGATTTCACGCTGCACATGCTGATCGCGCAGCAGGCCGATGCGATGATCGGGCCGGTCGCGCGCCGCCTGCGCATCGGGCCGAACGCGCGGTGAAGCAGGGAACGGTTATTGCTCGCTCGTGGATGGCTGGTCCGATGCGCCGCCCGATTGCCGATTGCCGGTCGCCGTGCTGTCCGTCGACCGACGGCGGACACGCGCGCGACACCGCGTGCGCGGCGCCGATCCTGAATACGGAGGGGTCATGCACCTCATGGAAGCAGTACCTGTCGCGCGGCCGGAGAGCCGCCGCGTACGGACGGCGTCGTTGCCGTCGGGCCAGCAGCTCGCGCGTCAGCTCGTGACGACGGTGCGCGTGGCCGAAGTGCTGCTGCACCAGGCGATCGTCGTGCCCGACCGGCATCAGTGGTCGGTCGACACCGAACGGGTCGACGCGGCCGGCGGGCCGCTCGCGGCGTGGGAAACCTGCGTGAGCTGGCGGATCGGCAAGACGTTCGCGTCGACGGTCAGCCCGGCCGCGCGCGTCAACGATCGCGACCAGGTCGCGGTCGAGATCCGGCTCTATTTGCCCGAACAGGACTATGTGGCCGGGCGGCGCGTGAGCACCTTCGGCCTCCGCCACGGCAACGCGTTCGGCGCGACGCTGTCGGTCGCGGCGGGCGCGCAGTGGGGCTGGCAACGCAAGGAGCACGTCGCGCCGGAACACCGGCACGTGCGCGGCGACACCCTCGAGGCGCTCGTCGATACGGTCGCCGCGAACGTCAACGCGGCGCTGGGCGCGGCCGGGTTCGGCGCGACGCGCTGATCAGGCTTCGCCGGTCTGCCCGGTCTGCCGCTGCAGGTCTTCCATCAGCTGTTCCGCGAGAAAGTCGCACGGCGGCCGCTTCGATTTGGTGCTGCGCGCGAGGATCAGCTCGAGCGGCGGCAGGTCGGGCAGCCCGTGCGAGCGGCCGAGCATCGACAGCTGCGCGGGAATCGCGCAGCGCGCGAGCGGCGCGACGGCCAGGCCGGCCTCGACCATGCTGAGCAGCCCGAGCAGGCTCGGGCTTTCATAGGAGGTGCGGTACGGCACCTTCGCGCGTTCCAGGCTGCGGATCGCGTTCTCGCGCGCGACGCTGCCCGGCATGAACACCGCGATCGGCAGCGGCCGTTCTTCCCACACGCGCGGCCCGTTCGTCATCGCGGCCCACGCCATCGGCTCGTGGCGGATGAAGTCGCCGGACAGCCCCTTGATGCGCGTGCCGCACACGAGATCGACGGTGCCGTCCTTGATCAGCGGCGCGAGCGCGCTGCTCGGCAGCCCCATCACCTGGATCTCGACCTTCGGGTAGGTCGCCGAGAATTTCTTCAGGACCGACGGCAGCAGCGACGACGCATAGTCGTCCGGCACGCCGATCACGACCTTGCCGGTCACTTCCGGCCGCACCACGGCCGCCCAGGCCTCGTCGCGCAGCGCCAGCATTCGTCTGGCGAATCCCAGCAGCACCTCGCCTTCGCGCGTCAGCACGATGCTGCGCGGCTTGCGCACGAACAGCGGCCGGCCGATCGCGTCTTCCAGGCTCTTGATCTGCATGCTCACGGCCGACTGCGAGCGGTTCACGGCCTCGGCGGCGCGGGTCATGTTGCCGGTTTCCGCGACGGCGACGACGGTGGCCAGCACGTCGTGATCGAGCATCTTCATAGGTATAAGGAAAACTGAACGTAACGATCAGCATTATGCGTTTTTATTGTTGCTGTGTGTCTGCCATAGTGCGATCACGCTGACGTTTCGCCCGAGGGTGGCGCGGCGTTCGGGCCGGCCGAGCCGGCGTGCAGCACTGAACAGGAAAACGTGGTGTCTCGATGATGGACCATCCGTTGCGTGCCGCACTGGCCGCGGAATTGCATGCCCGGCCGTTCCTGCGGCTCGCCGAAGCCGTGTCGCTCACGCATTACGCGATCTACGCGGACGGCCAGCCCGACATCCACGAAACGCTGCTGCACGCGCTGTGCCGCGACACCGGCATCGCCGCGCCGCACGAAGGCGCGACGCACTACGCGGTGCATTCGCCGAGCGGCTGGCACCTGAAGTGGGAACGCCACACCGAATTCTCGACCTTCACGTTCGTCGCGCCACGTCGCGACACCGGCTATTTCGACGATCTCGCGATCGAAGGCATTCCGGCCGCGTGGTTCGCGCGGCTCGCCGGCATCCGCTTCGTCGCGGTGCGCATGGAGCTGCTGTCGGGCGACGCCGCGCGGCTCGTGTGCGGCGACCTGCGCCGCTGGATCGACGGGCCCGCGCTTGTCGGCAGCAACGTGCTCGGCGGCGGCAAGGTGTTTTGCGACTGGCACGTGCGCGACGACGGCTTCATGCGCTTTCTCGTGGTCGACGAGGATTTCCGCGAGGAGCAGGGCGGCCGGCTGCTGCAGCGCCTGTATGAAATCGAAACGTACCGGATGATGGCGCTGCTCGCGTTGCCCGTCGCGCGCCGGATGAGCCGCGAGCTCGACGAGATCCACGCGGCGCTGCACGCGCTGATGCAGCGGATGGACGCGAGCGGCGCGGACGGCGACGACACGGCGCTGCTCGTCAAGCTCACGCATCTCGCGGTGCGGGTCGAATCGCTGTCGGGATCGGGCGCGCGGTTCAGCGCCTCGCGGGCGTACGAAAAGCTCGTGCTGGCACGCATCCACGAGTTGCGCGAGGAGCGCATCGAAGGCATGCCGACGATCGCCGAATTCATGGAGCGCCGCTTCGCGCCGGCGATGGAAACCTGCCGCAGCGTATGGGCGCGCCACGAGCAGATCGCCGCGCGGATCGCGCGGGCGGTCGACCTGTTGCGCACGCGCGTGAACCTTGCCCAGGAAAAGGACGTGACGCGCCTGCTGGCGGGCATGGAGCGCACCGCGCGCAATCAGCTTCACTTGCAGCACGCGGTCGAAGGGCTGTCGGTGGCCGCCATTTCGTACTACGTGCTGTCGCTCGCGACGGCGGCGTTCAAGGCGCTGCACGTGATGAACCTGCCGGTCGATCCCGAGCTGGCGGAAGGCCTGCTGATCGCGCCGGTCGTGTTCGCGGTGATTCACATCACGCGACGCACGCGCGCGCAGCTGGCGCGATCGGAGGCCGCGCATGACGGCGCGCCGGTGCATGGGGCGGCGTTGAAGCAGGCTGGTTAGAATATCTAAAACACAATCAATGAAAGGAATGGAGATGACTTTTTCGCAGACACAAGCGGGCTTTTACAGCGGTTTCGATGCCGCGTTCGACGAACCGGCACCGGGTGAGCCGGGCGCGCCGGACGAGCCGCGCGTGACGTCGTATCAGGCCGTGCTGCAGGAGCCGATGACGTCGCTCGTCGGGAATACGATCGATCGGCCGGACGTCGCGGCGGTGGCGATTCTCGGGTACAACTGACGCGATGGCTTGCCCCGGTCCGGGGCAAAGCCGGCCTTCATTGCCCGGCACGTCTCGAGACGTGCCGGGCGCGATTCACTTTCCTTTTTCTCGTTTCCCCGCCTGCTGCGCCAGCGCCAGTTCGACGAACGCGCGCGCGGCCGCGCTTCGGTACGCCCCCTTGCGCTGCAGCAGCACGGCCGTGCGCCGCAGGACGGCCGGATCGAGCGCGATGGCGACCAGGTCGTCATGGCCGGTCGCGATCGTCGCCGGCAGCAGCGTCGCCAGGTTCGTGCGGCGCACGATCTCGATCACCGCCCCCAGTGAATTCGCTTCCATCAACACGCGCGGCCGCACGTCGTGCTCGCGGAAATAGCGGTCGATCTGCACGCGTGTCGCGAACTCGGCCGTGAGCAGCACGAGCGGCGCGTCGTGCAGCGCGCGCACGCCGGCCTTGCGTTTGCCGGCGAGCGCATGCTCGCGGTTCACGACGAGCGCGAGCGTTTCGACCAGCAGCGTTTGTGCTTCGATATCCGCCGTCTGTACGTCCTCGAACGCGATGCCGACATCGAGCTCGTCGTCGACGAGCAGCGCCTCGATGCGCTCCTGCGACATCTCGCGCACCGACAGCGACACGTCCGGATAGCGGCCGTGAAACGCCTCGACGAGCGGCCCGACGAGATAGCTCGTGAAAGTCGGCGTGACCGCGATCCGCAGCGAGCCGCGGCTCAGGTCCTGCACGTCGTGAATCGCGCGCCGGCCTTCCGCGAGATCGTGCAGCGCCTGCCGCGCATAGCGGAAATACACGTCGCCGGCGTCGGTCAGCCGCGTCACGCGCCCGGTGCGGTCGAACAGCTGCGCGCCGAGCGTTTCCTCGAGCTGGCGGATCTGCTGGGACAGCGCGGGCTGCGACACGTGCAGTGCGGCGGCCGCGCGCGTGAAGCTGCGGTGCTCGGCGACGGCGAGGAAGTAGTGGATATGGCGCAGCAGCATGGCGGTTCCTATAAGTCCTGCTTATCGGGAAGATCATAAATCAGTCTTTTACGTTATTGGAAGTCCGGCGTAACCTGCCCTTCATCGATTCCACCTGCCCCGGAGAACACACGATGAAGGACATCATCGAAGGCTTCCTGAAGTTCCAGCGCGACGCCTATCCGGAGCGCGCCGCACTGTTCCGCGATCTCGCGCGCAGCCAGAACCCACGGGCGCTGTTCATCTCGTGCTCGGACAGCCGGCTCGTGCCCGAACTCGTCACGCAGCGCGAACCGGGCGACCTGTTCGTGATCCGCAATGCCGGCAACATCGTGCCGTCGTACGGCCCCGAGCCGGGCGGCGTATCGGCGTCGGTCGAATACGCGGTGGCCGCGCTGCGCGTGACCGACGTCGTAATCTGCGGCCATTCCGATTGCGGCGCAATGACCGCGATCGCCACCTGCCAGTGCCTGGATCACATGCCGGCCGTCGGCCACTGGCTGCGCTACGCCGATTCGGCGCGCGTCGTGAACGAGGCGCGCCCGCATCGCGGCGAACGCGAGCGGATCGACTCGATGGTGCGCGAGAACGTCGTCGCGCAACTGGCGAACCTGAAGACGCACCCCGCCGTGCGGCTCGCGCTCGAAGAAGGGCGCCTCGCGCTGCACGGCTGGATCTACGACATCGAATCGGGCTGCATCGACGCCTACGACGGCGCGACCGGCCGGTTCGTTTCCCTGGCGGACCACCCCGAGGTCCGCGCCACGCCCGCGACGCTTGCCGTTGCGGCCTGAATCCGGATTGCTCTCACCCCACCACGAGGAATTGCCATGATCCAGTCCCAGCACAGCCAGACCGCCCGCCACGCACTTGCCGAAACCATCGTGCTCGCGAAGGCGCGCAAGAACCTGTCGTTCGAGCAGCTCACCGAAGGCACGGGCCTGAGCGAGGCGTTCGTGACGGCCGCACTGCTCGGCCAGCACGCGCTGCCGGCGCAAGCCGCACGCAGCGTTGCCGACAAGCTCGGCCTCGACGACGATGCGGTGCTGCTGCTGCAGATGATCCCGCTGCGCGGCAGCATCGACGATCGCGTGCCGACCGACCCGACCATTTACCGGTTCTACGAAATGCTGCAGGTGTACGGCACGACGCTGAAGGCGCTGGTCCACGAGAAGTTCGGCGACGGCATCATCAGCGCGATCAATTTCCGGCTCGACGTGAAGAAGGTCGACGATCCCGAAGGCGGTTCGCGCGCGGTGATCACGCTCGACGGCAAGTACCTGCCGACCAAGCCGTTCTGACGCCGACGCGGCGCCGCGGCAGCGGTGCCGCGCAGGTTCCCGCCATTCCGTTTCAACGAGGACGCAGCCATGGATTTTGTGAAACGCACGATCGATCTCGCGATGAAGAACGTGGAAGAGGGTGGCCGCCCGTTCGCGACGGTGATCGTCCGCGACGGCGAGATCGTCGCGGAAAGCCCGAACCTCGTCGCGCAAACCAGCGACCCGACCGCGCACGCCGAGATCCTCGCGGTGCGCGATGCGTGCCGCACGCTCGGCACCGAGCACCTGAGCGACTGCGAGATCTACATTCTCGCGAGCCCGTGCCCGATGTGCCTCGGTTCGCTGTACTACTGCAGCCCGAAGCGCGTGGTCTACATCACGACGCGCGAGGACTACGCGCCGTTCTACCGCGACGACCGCAAGTATTTCGAGCTCGACACGTTCTACGCCGAATATGCGAAGCCGATCGACGAACGCCGGTTGCCGATGGTGCAGCAGAAGCACGGCGATGCGATCAACGTCTACCGGCGCTGGAAGGAACTGAACGCGAAGTGACGTGACCCGCGCGGCGCACCGGCCGCGCGTGGCAGCCGCCCGGCTGCTCGTTTTCCCCACCCTCCGTTTCACCCGGCGGCGCCCATGCCGCCGCGCGCCCGCGCTGCGGCACGGGGCCGGCTCGTGCCCCCGTTTCCCTGCCTCCCCAAACATCGATCCCGTTCAATGTCCGGAACGGAAATCCGCGATCCAAAAGGTTTTTGACGCGTTTAAAAATTCGCACTGGAGACGACAGAAACGTGCGGAAAGCCCGATGAAAACCGATGAAATCTTCATGACAGCTGGCGCGACGCCTCCGGTCGGTCGCCACTGATGGCCGCCGATCGCCGTGCGTTCGCTCACCCCTGTCTCGTTGCACCGTACGTTCCGGACGAGGCGTCGCTCGATTCCTCGCCGCCAGCACCGCGCGACCGCCCGGCCGGTCGTGCCTGACGCCTGAGATTCGCTTATCTGCTTAAAACGGACCATCATGAAACGGGATTCATTCAGTACACCTGACGCGATGCATCGCCCGGCGACGGACATGCTCAAGCCGAACGACGCTTTCGTGCGCATCGAAAACGTCGTGAAGAAATTCGGCGACAGCACCGCCGTCGACAACGTGAACCTGACGATCGCGAAGAACGAGCTGTTCGCGCTGCTCGGCAGCTCGGGCTGCGGCAAGTCGACGTTGCTGCGCATGCTCGCCGGGCTCGAGACGGCCACCTCGGGCAAGATCTTCGTCGACGGCGAGGACCTCGCGTCGCTGCCGCCGTACCGCCGCCCGGTGAACATGATGTTCCAGTCGTACGCGCTGTTCCCGCACATGACGGTCGAATCGAACGTCGCGTTCGGCCTGAAGCAGGAAGGCACGCCAAAGAACGAGATCAAGGAGCGCGTCGCCGACGCGCTCGCGCTCGTGCAGATGAGCAAGTACGCGCAGCGCAAGCCGCATCAGCTCTCCGGCGGCCAGCAGCAGCGTGTTGCGCTTGCCCGTTCGCTGGTCAAGCGCCCGAAGCTGCTCTTGCTCGACGAGCCGATGTCCGCGCTCGACAAGAAGATCCGCCAGAAGACCCAGCTCGAACTCGTGAACATCATCGAGAAGGTCGACGTGACCTGCGTGATGGTCACGCACGACCAGGAAGAGGCGATGACGATGGCCAGCCGCCTCGCGGTGATGAGCGAGGGCAAGATCGTGCAGATCGGCGCGCCGGGCGAGGTGTACGAATTCCCGAACAGCCGCTTCTCGGCCGAATTCATCGGCTCGACCAACCTGTTCGAAGGGCGCGTGGTCGAGGACGAACCCGATCACATCTTCGTCGAAAGCGACGACCTCGAAGCCCGCATGTACGTGAGCCACGGCGTCACGGGCCCGCTCGGCATGCCGGTCGGCATCTCGGTGCGCCCGGAACGCATTCACGTGTCGCGCGAGAAGCCGGGCTCGAAACACAACTGGGCGCGCGGCGTCGTGACCGACATCGCGTACATGGGCAGCTACTCGCTGTACCACGTGCGCTTGCCGAGCGGCAAGACGGTGGTGTCGAACCTGTCGAGCTCGCACCTGATGAACGACAACGCACCGGCGTGGAACGACGACGTGTTCGTGTCGTGGTCGCCGGCGAGCGGCGTCGTGCTGACGCAGTGAGGACGCCACGATGAGAACCTCTGCTTCCACGCCCTCCGCTCCGGTGTCGACCGGTACAACCGCCGCGCCCCAGGCGTACAAGCGCCGCGGCCGCCTTGCCGCGCTGTCGCGCTTCCTGCCGTCGGGCCGCAGCGTCGCGATCGGCGTGCCGTTCGTGTGGCTGGCCGTGTTCTTCGCGCTGCCGTTCGTGCTGGTGCTGAAGATCAGCTTCGCCGACCAGGTGATGGGCATCCCGCCGTACACGTCGCTCGTCGAGATCAAGGACGGCGTCGTGCACTTCGCGCTGCAGCTGTCGCACTACGCGTTCCTGCTGCAGGACGACCTGTACATCGCGACCTACCTCAGCTCGCTGAAGATGGCCGCCGTCTCGACGGTGCTGTGCCTGCTGATCGGTTACCCGATGGCGTACTACATCGCGCGCTCGGAGCCGAACCGCCGCAACGTGCTGATGATGGCCGTGATGCTGCCGTTCTGGACGTCGTTCCTGATCCGCGTGTACGCGTGGATCGGCATCCTGAAGGACGACGGGCTCCTGAACCACACGCTGATCGCGCTGGGCATCATCCACACGCCGCTGCGCCTCTATCACAGCGATGCGGGCGTCTACATCGGGATGGTCTATTCGTACCTGCCGTTCATGGTGATGCCGCTGTACGCGCACCTCGTGAAGATGGACCTCACGCTGCTCGAAGCCGCGTACGACCTCGGCGCCAAGCCGTGGGTCGCGTTCACGCGCATCACGCTGCCGCTGTCGAAGAACGGGATCATCGCCGGCAGCCTGCTGGTGTTCATCCCGGCGGTGGGCGAGTACGTGATTCCGGAGCTGCTCGGCGGCGCCGACACGCTGATGATCGGCCGCGTGA
>NZ_JAAGPC010000215.1:0-12921 GCF_017104595.1 Burkholderia sp. Tr-20390
TCGTCGCGCCCGTCGAGCCGTGCGGCGCCGAACGCGTGCAGCAGCGCGCGGCGCATCGTGCGCGGCGGGGTCGCGGCCAGCACGTCGAGCGCGTCGTCGCCGAGGGTGCCCGGGAAGCGCCGCCCCCACGCATGCGACGTGCGGATCTCGTCGTAGATCGTCTGCGCGATCCGGCGCGCGCCGGCCGCGTCGGGCGGCTCGATCTCGTACACGTTCATCCGGTTGAGCAGCGGCTCCGGGATCGCGTGCGCCTCGTTCGCGGTCGCGATCCAGATCACGTTGCCCGCATCGATCGGCACTTCCGCGAATTCGTCGATGAATGCGCGCGCGGTGTCGTGCTCGAGCAACGCATACAGCGCGCCGAGCGGATCGTATTGCGCATCGCTGCCGGCCTTGTCGATCTCGTCGACCGCGATCACCGGGTTCGCGTAGCTGCCGTTCACCAGTGCATCGAACACCTTGCCGGGCTTCGCGTTCTTCCATTGCGACGACGCACCCGACAGGATCCAGCCGGCCGTCAGCGAACTCATCGGCACGTAGTGGTACGCGGTGCCGAGCAGTTGCGCGAGCGCCTTCGCGAAGTGCGTCTTGCCGATGCCCGGGGGCCCGAGCAGCAGGATCGGCATCAGTTCGAGCCGGTCCTCCGTTTCGAGGCACAGCGCGACCTGCTTGCGCACGTCTTCGAGCGGCTCGGCGAAATTGGGCAATGCCTCGCCGAGCGCGTCGAACGACGGCATCCGGTTCGGCTTCACGCAGAAGCGCAGATTGCCCGTCTTGAGCATCCTCTCGTAGGTGGCGCGCAGTGCGTCGCTCGCGCTCTCGTTCAGGTCACTCAGCGCCGTCTCGACCTGCTCGAGGTCGTACACCGTGCTGAAGGATGCCACCGCCAGTTCCTGTTTCACCATCGCCGTCGTCATACCAACCTCGCTCCCGCTTGCCGTTACACGATCATCAGACCCTTACGATTTCAGTGTAGCGATCCCGCATCCCCGCGCAAGCAAGCAGCCGCGCGCGTCTGCTGCTAACACCCGCGCGCGCTGCACGCCGGCGCGCCGCGGCGTATGATCGTCGATTCACCCACCCGCCGCACCGGCCCGTCCGACCGCGCCCGCGCGGCGCGTCGGCCCCCGCCCCAAAGGTATGCCGATGTCCGTCCCCCCTGCTTTTCCGCGCGTCGATGCCGATGCGATCAACGCCGTCGACGCGGCGCTCACGTCGCGCCGTGCGGTTCGCGCGTTCCTGCCGACGCCGGTGCCGCGCGACACGCTCGAGGCGATCCTCGAAGCCGCGAGCCGTGCGCCGTCGGGCACCAACATCCAGCCGTGGCACGTGTACGTCGCGACGGGCGCCACGCGCGATGCGCTCGCCGCCGCGCTCACCGCGGCCCACGACGATCCCGCGCGCGACGAGAAATACGTCGCCGAGTACGACTACTACCCGCGCGAATGGGTGTCGCCGTATATCGACCGACGCCGCAAGGTCGGCTGGGACCTGTACGGCCTGTTGAACATCGGCCGCGACGAGAAGGCGCGCATGCATGCGCAACACGCCCGCAACTTCCGTTTCTTCGATGCGCCGGTCGCATTGTTCTTCACGCTCGACCGCGTGATGACCTACGGCGCCTGGCTCGACTGCGGGATGTTCCTGCAGGGCGTGATGACGGCCGCACGCGCACGCGGGCTCGATACCTGCCCGCAGGCCGCGTTCGTGCCGTTTCACCGGATCGTCACCGAACACCTCGGCATTCCCGCCAACGAACAGCTGGTGTGCGGGATGTCGCTCGGCCATGCGGACCCCGACGCGATCGAGAACCGCCTCGTCACCGAGCGCGCGCCGGTCGCCGAGTTCACGCGCTTTTTCGCTTGAAAACGCATGACGCGGCCCTACCTTTCGAACAGGCATGCATCGTGCGGCGAACCTGCCGCGACGCATCCTGTCACATCGCGATCGAAATCGATCGGGCGTAAGATGTGCGTCCGTTCCCCGCTATTCCGCGTTTCCGGAGACGTTTCATGCTGAAACACGGCCTGGCCGTCCTGCTCGCGAGCATCGCGCTCGCCGCCCATGCGCAGAGCCCCGCACCAGCCTCCGTCGCGTGGGAGATCCAGGTCGTACGCGACGGTCAGACCATCGACACGTTCCAGCAGCGCACCACCGTGGGTCAGACCCGTACCGATACCCATCGCTATCCGTCCGCCGTGCCGGTCGGCTGCGGCAATGCCGCGCGCGTCGTGCCGACCGAGCGCTCGCGCGCGGTGACGGTCGCACCGCTCACCGTCGATGCCGGCGCGAACACGGTGTCGCTCGCGCTCGACGTGCAGGAAACGATCGACGACGAAGGCGCGAAGCCGGCCGATCCGTGCGTGCCCGCGTCGCCGCGGCAAATCGTCGCGAGCCACCCCGGCCTGACGGTCGGCGCCGACGCGTGGACCGACTGGACGCTCGTCGAGCAACATCCGCACCTCGTGTACCGCGTGCGTGCGCACGTCGCGAAGGATTGAGCGTCATGTCCGCCGACGCCCTGTCCCTGCCGTTCGCCGAACCGCACGCCGCACCCGACGAACTCACCGCGGTGAGCTGGAACCTGCACAAGGGCCGCTCGCCGCTCGGCTTCACCGCGTGGAACGCGATGCGCAACTGGATGCAATCGACGCACGCCGACGTGTATTTCCTGCAGGAAGCAATGGCGCGCCGCATGCCGCGCCCCGTGCTCGCGCCCGGCTTCGGCGCACCGATGGACGACGCGGTCGACGACGTCTGGCACTGCCAGGCCACCGAGATCGCGCATGCGCTCGACTGGCAGATCGCGCTCGGGCCGAACGTGTTCAAGCCGTCGTGGCGGCATGGCAATGCGATCCTGTCACCGCATCCGCTCGACCTCGGCGGCCGCTGGGACATCTCCGCGCACCGTTTCGAGCGGCGCGGCCTGCTGGTCGCGCGCGCGACGCTCGCGGGCGCCCGCCCGGTCACGCTGCTGTGCGCGCACCTCGCGCTCACGCGCGCGGCACGGCTGCGCCAGATGCACTGGATTGCGCACTGGATCGTGCGCAACGCAGGCGACGGCCCGCTGATGCTCGCCGGCGACTTCAACGACTGGCGCAACGATTCGGTCGCGCTGTTCGGCGAGATCGGGCTGTCCGAGGTCGCGACGCTGCTCGGCGAATCGGGCCGCACGTTCCCCGCGTTCTCGCCGGCGCTCGCGCTCGACAAGATGTTCGTGCGCGGGCTGACGCCGCTCGAATGGCGCGCGCCGTCCGGCGAGGCCGCGTGGCTGTCGGACCACCTGCCGTACATCGCGCGCCTGCGCCTCGATCCGCAATAGGCCTCCCCACCTCGGCCCGATCTCAGCCGGATTGCGCGGCGTGCGCTACATTAACGCCTTGCCCCTTCCGCTCCGCCCCGCCGCCGGGCTGCGCCGCCATGACCTACCTGCCGATCCTGCTGCAAATCGCCGTCGTCTATCTCGTCGCGGCGATCACCCCCGGCCCGAATTTCTTCATGATTTCGCAACTGTCGCTCGCGGGCCGGCGCAGCCTCGGCGCCGCGTCGGCGCTCGGCGTCGGCACCGCGTCGATCGCCTGGGCGACGCTCGCGATGCTCGGCCTCGCGGCCGTGCTGCACCAGGTCGAATGGCTGTATGAGGCAATCCGGATCGGCGGCGCCGTCTACCTCGTGTATTTCGGCTTCAAGCTGCTGCGCGCGGGCGTGCGCCGCGATACGACGCCGGCCGACGCGCCCGACGAATGCGCGCCGCTGGCCGCGCCGCACGCGCGCGACTACCTGCGTGCGTATCGCAGCGGCCTGTTCACCTGCCTGACGAACCCGAAATCGTGCGCATTCTGGACCAGCGTGTTCGCGGCGATGCTGCCCGCGCACGTGCCGCTGTGGTTCAACGGCGCGGTGCTGGTGACGATCGGCGTGCTGTCGGCCGGCTGGTATTCGTGCGTCGCGTACCTGTTCGCGAGCCCGCGCGCGCAGCGCGGCTACCGGCGCGTGCGGCGCCCGCTCGACGCGCTGTGCGGCGTGGCGCTCGTCGGCCTCGGTGCAAAACTCGCGGCCGAGCGCTAAGAAACTGAAAGGTGATTGAAATAATTCGTTGCGCCAAATCCGCGCGGCCACGGGGGTCAAGCCCGCGATCTGCGTCAACAGGGTAAAATAACGAGTTCCTCAATCGTCTGTCATCGAGAAGGCGCGTGTCCGACGCGCCGGCCGGCCGATCCGTGATCGGGCCGTCGCACTCGGTTTTTTGCCCGTTTTTGGGCCCGTTACTCGCGTTCGCTACGCGCGTCCGTTTTCAAAGCCATGAGCAAATACGACACCGCCACCGTCCAATCCGTCCATCACTGGACCGACACGCTGTTCAGCTTCACCTGCACCCGTGAGGCGAGCCTGCGCTTCAACAACGGCGAATTCACGATGGTCGGCCTCGAGGTCGACGGCAAGCCGCTCGCGCGCGCCTACTCGATCGTCAGCCCGAACTACGAAGAGCATCTCGAATTCTTCAGCATCAAGGTGCAAAACGGCCCGCTGACGTCGCGCCTGCAGCACCTGAAGGTGGGCGACACGGTGCTGATCGGCAAGAAGCCGACGGGCACGCTGGTCGCCGACAACCTGCTGCCGGGCAAGACGCTGTGGATGCTGTCGACGGGCACGGGCCTCGCGCCGTTCATGTCGATCATCCGCGACCCGGACATCTACGACCGCTTCGACAAGGTGATCCTGACGCACACGTGCCGCCTGAAGGGCGAGCTCGCGTACATGGACTACATCAAGCACGACCTGCCGGGCCACGAGTACCTGGGCGACATCATCAAGGAAAAGCTCGTCTACTACCCGACGGTCACGCGCGAAGCGTTCGACAACGAAGGCCGGATCACCGACCTGATCGCAACGGGCAAGCTGTTCACGGATCTCGACGTCCCGCCGTTCTCGCCGGAAAACGACCGCGTGATGCTGTGCGGCAGCACCGCGATGCTGAAGGACACGACCGAGCTGCTGAAGCAGGCCGGCCTCGTCGAAGGCAAGAACAGCGCGCCGGGCCACTACGTGATCGAGCGCGCGTTCGTGGATTGATCGATCCCCCAATTTTTGCGCGGCATCAAGGACCGGAGCGAAAGCTCCGGTTTTTTTTCGTCCCTACTTGGCGAATTCGTAACAAATTGGGATCATCCCATCTCAAATAGTTACATTTGGATACGTCACGGTCCGGCGCTCGGGTGTCAGTGTTTTTCCTACAACACCTTCATTCCGATTATTCACATTTACCCTTAAATGTCCGCCTGACATGACCTTTTCGGAAATTTTGAGATATTATTCGCCGCGCGCGGTTGCCGTTCGGATGAGAGTGGAAGGGTCGGATGCAAGTGTTACAAGACGTAACTTTTGTTACCTCGGCAGGGGGCGATTCTCTGGCGGCGACCGTCATCGAAACGGCAGCCGATCCACGCAGCCAGCCGGTGTCTGAACCGCTTTCTGACAGCAGGGAGAGTCATGGATACGTCGCTTAACGCGCCTTTGGGCGCCCACGCCCCGTTCCCGTCGCAACAGCTCGTGCCGGGCTGCGTCGCGACTCCGCCCATTGCCGACGTGGCGCCGAAACGTGGCGCCTCCGCCGCGCGGATCGCAGCGCTGTCTGCCCAGTTGCTCGCCGCCGACGAAGCGGCCCGCCGCCACCTGGCCGGCGAGCTGCACGACGGGCTCGGTGCCGAACTCACCGCTGCGCGTTTCGCGCTCGCAAACGTTCAAACGTGGCTGCCGGCCGATGCGCCGGAGGGTTGCCTGCGCGCGCTGGCGCTGGCGCAGCAGGCGCTCGACGCCGCGACCGACGCAAATCGTCGGCTGATCGACGAGCGCGACACGCCGGCGCTCGACGCGGGCCTGGTCGGCGCGCTGTCGTCGTGGGCCGACACCCATGCGGCCCGCACGGGCCTGCGCACCAGCTTCGTCTGTGCGGCCGACGCGCGCCTGACGCAGCTCGCCGGGGCCAGCGCGCTCACGGTGTTCCGCGTCGCGCAGGAAGCGTTGTCGAACGTCGCGAAGCACGCACGCGCGACGTCGGTCGACGTGCGCATCACCACCGACGGCACGCACCTGTCACTGATTGTCTCCGACGATGGGACCGGTTTCTCGCGGAACCGCCGCACCGGCTACGGTCTGGCCGGCATGCGCGCCCGCTGCGAGGCGTTCGGCGGCAGCTTCGAGACGGCCACGCCGGCCACCGGCCACGGCACGCGCGTCACCGCGCGCTTCGCTTGGGATTCGCTGCTCGCGGTGCCCGTCGTGGCCCGCCGCGCGTCGCTTTCGTGAGGTCGTCATGAGCCTGAACATCCTGCTGGTGGACGATCACGCGATCGTCCGGCAAGGGATCCGCCAGTTGCTGATCGACCGTGGCGTCGCGCGCGACGTCACCGAGGCCGAAACCGGCGGCGACGCGATGGCCGCCGTCGACAAACAGGAATTCGACGTGATCCTGCTCGACATCTCGCTGCCGGACACGAACGGCATCGAGGTGCTCAAGCGCCTCAAGCGCAAGCTGTCGCGCACGCCGGTGCTGATGTTCTCGATGTATCGCGAGGATCAGTACGCGGTGCGCGCGCTGAAGGCCGGCGCGGCCGGCTACCTGTCGAAGACGGTCAACGCCGCGCAGATGATCGGCGCGATCCAGCAGGTCGCGGCCGGTCGCAAGTACGTGAGCCCCGCGATGGCCGAGGCGCTCGCCGAATACGTGTCGTTCGAGAACGAACCGCTGCCGCACGAGAAGCTGTCCGACCGCGAATACCAGACGCTCTGCATGCTCGCGTCGGGCAAGCGGCTCACCGACATCGCGAACACGCTGTCGCTGTCCGTGAAGACGGTGAGCGTGTACCGTTCGCGGCTGCTCGAGAAGATGCGGCTGTCGAACAACGCGGAACTCACGTTCTACGTGATGAGCAACCGGCTCGTCGACATGGCGCCCACGGCCGGCGCCTGATTCCCCCGCGTCACCCGATTCGTCCGGCCCAGCGACGCGGCACCTGCCGCGTCGCCGCCCGCTGTCGCCCGCCCGAAGCGCAAGCGCTTGTTTTATCGGACGATTTTGTGACTTACCGCTGCGCTGCAGCGGGTCTTGCGCGCCAAATCGGCTAAAATTACGGGTTTTCACTCAGTCAGCGCTACCGCGCCCGCGCGCGCTGGCGATTCATCCGCAATGTCTCTCTTCCGCAAGAAAAACGTCGATCGCATGATCGCCGGCGCGCATGCCGCCGGGCTCAAGAAAGCGCTCGGCGCGATCGACCTCACCTTCCTCGGCATCGGCGCGATCATCGGCACCGGCATCTTCGTGCTGACCGGTACCGGCGCCGTGCAGGCCGGCCCCGCACTGATGCTGTCGTTCGTGATCGCCGCGATCGCGTGCGGCCTCGCCGCGCTGTCGTACGCGGAGTTCGCGTCGACGATCCCCGTCGCCGGCTCGATCTACACGTATTCGTACGCCACGCTCGGCGAACTCGTCGCGTGGATCATCGGCTGGGACCTGATGCTCGAATACGGCCTCGCGTCGTCGGCCGTGTCGGTCGGCTGGTCGGGCTACCTGCAGTCGCTGCTGCAGGGCTTCGGGCTCACGCTGCCCACCGTGCTGACGGCCGCGCCCGGTGCGGTGCCGGGCGTCGTCACGTGGTTCAACCTGCCCGCGTTCCTCGTGATGATCGTGATCACGACGCTGCTGTCGATCGGCATCCGCGAGTCGACCCGCATCAACAACATCATGGTGTTCATCAAGGTGTCGGTCGTGCTGCTCGTGATCGCGGTCGGCGTGTTCCATGTGACGCCCGCGAACTGGAAGCCGTTCATGCCGCACGGCTGGAACGGCGTGTTCGGCGCGGCGGCGGTGATGTTCTTCGCGTTCATCGGCTTCGACGCGGTGTCGTCGGCGGCCGAGGAAGTGAAGAACCCGAAACGCGACCTGCCGATCGGCATCATCGCGTCGCTCGCGGTGTGCGCGGTGCTGTACGTGACGGTCGCCGCGGTCGCGACCGGCATCGTGCCGTCGGCCCAGTACGCGAACATCTCGCACCCGATCTCGTACGCGCTGCAGAAGGCCGGCGAGACGTGGGTCGCAGGCTTCATCGATCTCGGCGCCGTGCTCGGCATGCTGACCGTGATCCTCGTGATGAGCTACGGCCAGACGCGCGTGATCTTCGCGATGTCGCGCGACGGGTTGCTGCCGGCCGCGCTGTCGCGCGTGCACCCGCGCTACGCGACGCCGTTCCTGACGACCTGGCTCGTCGGCCTGTTCTTCGGCCTGATCGCCGCGCTCGTGCCGCTCAACGTGCTCGCCGAGCTGATCAACATCGGCACGCTCGCCGCGTTCTCGATGGTGTCGATCGCCGTGCTCGTGCTGCGCCGCACGCACCCCGACCTGCCGCGTGCGTTCCGCTGCCCCGGCGTGCCGGTGGTGCCGATCCTCGCGGTCGCGTCATGCCTGTTCCTGATGCTGAACCTGCAGCCCATCACGTGGGCCGCGTTCGGCATCTGGCTCGTGATCGGCCTCGCGATCTACTTCCTGTACTCGCGCCATCACTCGAAGCTCGCGCACGGTCACCACGACGCGCACTGAGCGCCGCCGTGCCGCTCGCGGCACGGTGCGCCCCCGCGGAGCCGGACGCCGGCTCCGCGCCCTCCCCGCCCTGCCTTCACCCGTCCCGCCGCCACGTTGCCTTTCCTGCAACGATCCTCGCGTCAATTCCCGTTTCCACTGGTTATTTTTCGAATGCCGATATATTCGATTCCGATCGGCATTTTTATCGATTAAAAATGTAATTCGACCGAATTGAATATGAATAGAAGAAAATAATCACGCGCCCGACATTGAACTCTTGCATTCGCCAACCTAGTATTCAGGTCGGCCGGTCGCATACCCGCCCCACCTAGACCAGACGGGGCATAGGCCGCAGCAGGAGCGCGGCGGGATGCCATCGATTTCATCGAAGCGCCTTTTTATAAAACACAACTTCATCGCGCATTCAAAAACGAATTTTCAGCATATTTTTAATTAAAAAATCACGGCCCGATAATCCGGTCGACGGTATTTTATTGCCTCCGTCCGGAGGCATGTCGCGGTACCTGTTCGAAGTTCAACAAGAACCAGAGAGGTCTGTCATGAGCAATACATTGGTCAACGTCACGGCGAAGGTCGAAATCAGCGCGGCCAACCAGACGATCGCGGGGCTCAAGGATTATCAAAGCAAGAACTGGGCGATCGGGCTGAACGGGGATACGCTGGCGCCGGACGGTTTCCTGACGTTCTTCACCGAGCGCAACCTGCCGTTCAGCTACTACGTCCGCGCGCGCGGTGTCTCGGTCGGCGAACCGAGCGCCTACCAGGCGAACATCGAGACGCTGACGCAGCACATCGCCGCGATTCGCGCGTCGGAGACGAATCAGGTTCAGGCGACCATCCGCGAGCTCGAGCTGTACAAGTCGCGGAACTGGGCGATCGGTCTGAACGGCACGACGTTGCAACCGGACAATTTCCTGCCGTTCTTCGGCACCCGCTCCGTGCCGTTCGAGTACTACGTGCGCAGCGGCGGCGTCGAGCTCGGCTCGCCGAACGCGTACGACAACAACATCCGCAACCTGACGCAGTACCTGGGCTCGCTCTGACGGAGCGACCCGCCGGGCGGATGCGTCCGTCCGGCGAGCTGCCGGCGGCCCGCCTCGGGCCGCCCTGCCCGCCTTCCTCGCTGCCGCGCTTCTCCCTTCCCCGTTTTGCGCGTTCCCCCGTCGCCTGCACGCTTGCCGCGGCCGGTTCATAATCGCGCCATCGAACGGCGGCCCGCATCGGCGGCGTCGCCCGGCAACAGGAAGAAGATGATGGAAAGCGTCGATCTCGATGTATTGAAATCCAGCGCGCGCTGGCTCGAAGAAGGGCGCCGCGTGCTGCTCGTGACGGTCGTGAAGACGTGGGGCTCGTCGCCCCGCCCCGAAGGCGCGATGCTCGCGGTGCGCGAGGACGGGCTCGTGGTCGGCTCCGTGTCCGGCGGGTGTATCGAGGACGACCTGATCGCCCGGGTGCACGCAAGCGGGATCGCGGCCGACGCGCGCCCGGAAGCGCTCAAGTACGGCGTGACGGCCGAGGAAGCACACCGCTTCGGTCTGCCGTGCGGCGGCACGATCCAGCTCGTGCTCGAGCCGCTCACGCGCGACAGCGGGATTGCCGCGCTGTGCGCGGAAGTCGAGGCCGGCCGCCTCGTCACGCGCACGATGACGCTCGCGACCGGCCGCGCATCGCTGTCGCCCGCGCAGGCGGCCGACGGGCTCGCGTTCGACGGCGAGCGGCTCGTGACGATCCACGGGCCGCGCTACCGGATGCTCGTGATCGGCGCCGGCCAGTTGTCGCGCTATCTGTGCCAGATCGCGGTCGGGCTCGACTACCAGGTGACGGTGTGCGATCCACGCGAGGAATACACGGATGCGTGGGACGTGCCGGGTACGCGCGTCGTGCACACGATGCCCGACGATACGGTGCTCGACATGAATCTCGATGCGCGTTCGGCGGTGATCGCGCTCACGCACGACCCGAAGCTCGACGATCTCGCGCTGATGGAGGCGCTGAAGACGCCCGCGTTCTACGTGGGCGCGCTCGGCTCGCGGCGCAACAATGCGGCACGGCGCGAGCGGCTGCGCGAATTCGACCTGAACGAAGCGGAACTGGCCCGGCTGCACGGGCCGGCCGGCATCTACATCGGCAGCCGGACGCCGCCGGAAATCGCGATCTCGATCCTCGCCGAGATCACCGCCGCGAAGAACAACGTGTCGCTGCCGACGATCCTGCAGGTCGAGGGCGCGAAGGCCGCACGCGAGATCGCGGCGAACAGCGGCGCGGCCTGCGGCCTCTGATCACTGGCGACGCTGGCGCGCGGTCGCGCCAGGCAGGCGTCCGCGACGGGCGAAGCGGACGAAACAGGCGAAAGCGCACGCGCCGGCGCCAGGCCGGCGCGTGCCGCCGATCAGGTCAGGCCGGCGGCCAGCGCCGCGGCGACCGAACCGACCACCAGCACGACGCCGACCGTGCGGCGCTTGTTCAGCTCGGTCCACAGCAGCACGCCGGTCAGCGACAGCAGGATCAGCGAGCCCGCGATCGTGTCCATCAGCAGCACCCAGCCGAGATTCATCCCGACGCCGCGATGCAGGTTGTTCAGCGTCGTCAGGAACGTGTTGCCCGTGCGTTTCACCGCGACGTAGCCGTTGCCGACCCAGTATTCGGCCTGCAGGTTCTGGTGCGGGCCGAACAGGCCCATCTGCCAGTGCTCCGGCTGCATCACGCGCTTGTCGCCCCACGCGACGGGCTGCGCCGGCTCCTTGCGCATGCGGCCCGGCTTGCCGTCGAAATGCAGTTCGTGCTGCAGCCACTTCGTCATCGCGGCGGGCGTCTTCGGCGCCGGATCCGGCAGCGCGATCTGCATCTCCTCGACCTGCGGCTCGCCGGTCGAAATCTTCAGCGGCGGCGCGCGGTGGTTGAGCAGCACGCCCGTCACGCCGAACAGCAGCCCGAGCACCGCGCCCCACAGCCCCACCCAGCCATGCACCTTGCGCAGCCACTTGATGAAGGTCGCGCGGCGCGAACGCTGGCGGCGCGCGGCCAGTTCGTCGTCGCTCAGCGGGCGGGCCGCCGGGTGCAGCACGGTGACGCCGGCGCGGGAAGTCCCCGTCTTGGGCGGATTGATCGTTTCGGGCGCGTTCACGCGAGAGATTCCATTCGTTCAAAACAACGGGCGGCGCGCAAAGCGTGCGCGCCGCCCGGGCAGCATGAAAATGAGAATGGATATCATTACACAAATCTATTGCGCGCTCAATCCGGCCGGATATGGAGCGGCAAGCCCGTCGAGCGAGGAAATACCGGCGAAGCGCGAGCGTTGCGGCACGATGCCGCCCGATAGGCGAAAAATACCGACAGAATGACCTTGCAAGGTCAAGGCGGCATTTCGTAAGAAATCGCGCGACGCAGCGCCGTTCAGCGCAGCGGCGGCAGCGGAAAGCGCGATGCGGCGGCGTCCGGCGCGGGTTCGGTACGGTCGAGCGAGTACAGCCACGCGAGCAGATCGGCGACCGCCTGGTAGAGCTGCGGCGGAATCCGGTCGTCGAGATCGACCTGCATCAGCAGCGACACCATTTCCGGCGCCGTATGCACGTACAGCCCGGCGTCATGCGCGCGCGCGACGATCATCTCGGCGAGCGCGCCGTAGCCCTTTGCGACCACGCGCGGCGCGGCATCGCCGCCCTTCGGATCGTAGACGAGCGCGGCCGCGCGCTTGCGGGACGTCATGCTCATGACAGCGCCTCGTCGTCGGTATCCGGCGCACGCGTCGCCGGGCCGCTGGCCGAAGTCGAGGCCGAACCGCGCGCATACGCGGCGGCCGCCGCCTGGGCCGCGAACAGGTCGAAGCCGTCCGGGCCGTCGTCGACCGCGCGGATCGACAGCCCGCCCACCTTGAGCCCCGACACTTCGAGCCGCTGCCGCAGCGCCGCCTCGTGCCGCGTGAGACGGTCGGCACCCGCCTGGTTCGCACGCAGCCGCGCGATGAGCTGCGTGCCGTTCAGCACCAGTTCCGCGTCGACCGTGCCGAGCGACGGCAACGTCAGCGTGAGGCGCGTGCGCCAGGCGATGCCGTCGCCCGTGTCGCCGTCACCGCGCGACGCACGGTTGCCCGGATCGTCGGGCTCGATCGTCCAGTCGAGCCGCGCGCCGGGCCACGCCTCGCCCGCCCAGCGGAACTGGTCGGTCGCGAGCGCGTCGAGCTGCTGCCTGACGAGCGGCACGGCGGCCGGATGCACGGTCGCGAGCGTCTGCGCCTGCGAATCGGACGACGCGGTGGCCAGCTCGGCCCGCGCGGGCGTCCAGCGCGCATCGGGCCGGTCGCCGAGCAGATCGACCGTATCGTGCGG
>NZ_JAAGPC010000216.1:0-270 GCF_017104595.1 Burkholderia sp. Tr-20390
ATGGCATGGGGTAGATCTCGGTGGTGGGCGTATCATTAAAAAAAAAAAAAAAAAAAAAAAAGAAATAATGATAGATAGGATAGAAAAAAAGAGAAATACAATCAGATAACGAAAAGATACATATAAAGTCTGGTAGTGTCGATTCAGACTAAAGATGAGCATATACTATGCTAGAACAATCACGTAATAGACTCTCAATGATGAATGCAGATGGTAGAAGTGGCATACTACGAGACTGCAGACGATATACGCTACTATCCACTTGTGACA
>NZ_JAAGPC010000022.1:0-78367 GCF_017104595.1 Burkholderia sp. Tr-20390
TATCTCCATCACTTTCTATCTTACGCGTACCCCGACACCCCAAACCCCACCACAGCCATACACTCTTTCCCTCCCCGCCGCTCTTCCGATCTTCCGATCTCGATGCCGGGCGCGACCGCGCTGAGCGCCTGCCCGGCGATCGTGCCGACCAGGCCGGCCAGCGTGAACGGCCGCGCGGCGCGCGCGATCCGGTGCGACAGCAGTGCGCAACTGATCGCGATGCCGAGGATCTCGGCGCTGACGAGCGCGGTCGCGGTGCCTTCGTCGAGCCTGAAGCGCGTCATCACGGCCGCGACGAGGAACGGCGACAGGATCAGGCCGTTGGTGGCCGCGGCGAACGCGAACGCGAGACGAACGACGGCGCCGGTCGACGGATCGGGGCGCGACTGTGCGGCGGCATGCAGGGTGGCGGTGCTCATGAGGCCTCCTGGTTGGATCGCGGCCGATCTTGTGCGATGCCGGCCGTTTCGTGCATCGGGTGTGTCCCTCGGCGGGCCGGTGTGGCGCACGCGGCTGAGGCTACGCTTGCGCGTTGCGGCAGGCCGAATAGCGTGCGCAGGTACGGCGTCAGGAAGCGGCCATGCGGGTCCATCCGTTCGCGCAGCGCGAGGAAATCGTCCCAGTGCGGATAGCACGCCGCCAGCTCGGCGGCCTTCATCGCATGCACCTTGCCCCAGTGCGGCCGCCCGCCGTGATTGCGGCAGATCGCCTGCACGCCCGAGAAGTACGCGTCGAACGGCATCCCTCGATACTGGTGCACCGAGATGCGCACGCTGTCGCGGCCGTAGTCGGGGCTCAGCCAGATATCGTCGCCGCGCACCCAGCGGTATTCGAGCGGGAACATCAGCGGGAAGCTGCGGCGCGCGATGAACGCGCGGATCTCGCGCAGCGCATCGGCGCCGCGTTCGGCCGGCACCGACCACTCCATTTCGTTGAAGCGCACGCGGCGCACCGTCGACAGCATCGCGTAGCTCGCATCCACGTGGCGGCCGGCCGACACCGTCGATGCGCACATCCGGCTCAGCGCCGGGCACAGCGACGGCACGCGCCGGCCGAGCCCGCACAGCGCGCCGAACACCGTGTTCTCGAGGAACGATTCGGACGCACGGCTCGCCCAGTGCACCGCGTCGGCCGGCTCGTCGGTCATGTCCCACGCCTTGGTCAGCACGGTGTCCGTATGCGGGAACCAGTAGAACTCGAACGAGCGATGCTTCGCGATCAGCGCATCCGCTTGCGCGAGGCAGTCGTCGAGCTGCATCCCGCCGCGCTCGAGGCGCAGCTTGAACGCGGGCACGAGGCGCAGGCCGATCTCCGTCAGCACGCCGAGCGCGCCGAGCCCGATCCGGCCGCCGGCGAACAGGTCGGGATGTGTGTCGGCGCTCGCGCGGATCTCGCTGCCGTCCGCGCACATGAAGGTCAGGCTGTCGATCTGCGTCGACAGGTTGCCGAGCGTGATACCGGTGCCGTGCGTGCCGGTGCTGGTCGCGCCGGCGAGCGACTGCACGTTGATGTCGCCGAGGTTCTCCATCGCGAGGCCGTGCGCGGCGAGCGCCGGGCCCAGCGCCCACAGCCGCGTGCCGGCCTGCACGCGCGCGACGCACCGGTCGCGGTCGACGTCGATCACGCCCTGCATCGCGTCGAGCGACAGGATCACGTCGTCGGTCTGCACGAGCGGCGAGAACGAATGACCGGCACCGGCCGCGCGCACGGTGGCGCCGGCGGCCGCCGCGTCGCGCAGCACGGCCGCGAGCCCGGCGGGCGACGCAGGTGTCGACACGGTTGCATCAGGACTGCAGACATATCCCGACCAGTTGCGCCACATGGCTTTGTCTCCGTGGTTGTCGTTTGAATGGATTGAACGGTTTGAACGACGGGCCGCGTGGCCCGCTAGAAGAAGCTCTTGCCTTCGCCGCGATAGGTGGGCGCCTCGCCGACCACGCGGCCGCCGCGGATCAGCAGCAGCGTGTTGAAGCGCTCGCACAGTTCGCCGGCCTTCGCGTGGCGGAACAGGATCGGATCGCCGATCGCCGGTGCGACGCCGCGCGGCACGCGCACGGGCGTCTGCACCTCGCCCGCGCCTTCGTTGTCGATCAGCGTGCAGCCGGCTGGCAGCCACGGCCTCGGCAGGCGGCTCTTGCCGGCCGGCCCCGATGCGATATAGCCGCCGCCCGAACAGGTCACGATGCCCGGCTGCGGAATCCGCACGACCGGCAGCGCGAAACCGGCGGCCGGCTGCGCATGAAACGCCGCGTAGTGATCGAACAGCGCCGGCGCGTAGAGGCCGGAGCCGGCCGCCAGCTCGGTGACCGATGCGTCGTCGAGCGTGCTCTCGATGCTGCCGGTGCCGCCGCCGTTCACGAAGCGCAGCGCGTGGCCGGCGGCCGCGAGCGCCTGCACGGCCGCCTGGCGGCGCGCGTTGATCTCGCGCGCCGAGCGGCGCTTCAGGTGCCGCACCAGCGCGTTGCGGGCGCTGCTGCCAGGCTCCGTGTCGGCCACGCCGGCGATCTGTCCTTCATAGCCCATCAACCCGTCGAGCCGCACGTGCTGCCGCTCGGCGATGCGGTTCGCGAGCGCGAGTGCGCTGGCCGCGTCGCGCACCGGCGAGCGGTACATGCCGAAGTACAGGCCCGGATACGCGGACGACATGTCGAGATCGATCGCGAGCGGGATCGTCACGCGCGCGTCGTGGGCGATGCGGTCGATCGCGTCGACCTGCGCGGCGGCGTCGACCATCAGCGTGATCGAGCGGCCGCGCCTCAGTTGGGCGGCGACCGCGCGCAGGTCGTCGGGCTCGACGGTCGGATACGCGACGACGATGTCGTCGAACCCGCCGTCCGCGAGCCATGCGGCTTCCGCGGCCGAGTAGCACAGCAGCCCCTGCAACGGGCCGGCGGCGAGCACCGCGCCGATCAGTTCGCGCGAGCGCACCGACTTCGTCGCGAGCCGGATCGGCAGGCCGCGTGCGCGGCGCTTCAGGTCGGCGAGGTTCGCGTCGAGGCAGTCGAGGTCGACGAATGCGGCAGGTAGCCGGCGGCCCGCGAGCGCGTCGCGATAGGTCGGATAGTCGTGGACGGCGGCGGGTGCGCGATGCGGAAGGTCTGCACGGCTCATGGAACGGGCTCGGCTGGGTGGGGTGGTCGTCGCGCCGACCGTTCGGCGCGTGTCGGAAACCAGCATAGGGCTGGCCAAAATGGCGACCAAGCGCTCAGCGGGTCGTTCGACGGGTCTTATCCGGCCATCCGTATCGGTCACGCCGATGTGTGACCGTCGCGCGCCGTGCGGCTGGATCGCCGCTTGCTTGGTGTCGCGGCACAGGCGGTACGTATCGGCCCGAACCGCCGCCGGACGGGCGTGACGCGCGACATGGCGCGCCGGCCGAACGATCACGAAACGCGTTTCAAACATCTTGCGGGGCGAGGCCGCCGCGAGCAGGTTTAGTGCCGGCGTTCTAGATCCGCTTTTGACTGCCTGCCGGATTCAACCTAGAACCTACTCGCGGATGCACCGGCGAAGAACGGCATGACGTGACGAGGAGGCGACGTGAAGAAGAACAGGGCACTCTGGCGGCGCACGGGCGCGATCGCGGCGATCGGCGTGGTCGTCGTTGCAGTCTGGCGATATGAAGCGGCGACGCCGGCGCAAGCCGCGTCGTCCGGCACAGCAGCGACCACGATGGCGGGCGCGCAGCCAGGCACGGCCGATACGTTCGGCACCGGCGCCGCGACGCCTGGCCCCGAGGAGCGGCGGCTCGACGTCGACGCGCTGCGCCGCAGCCTCGCGGGGCGCCCCGATGCGGATGCCGAAGTGAAGCGCATCGTCGCGTTCGCGCGCTTTCGCGACGAGGTTGCCGCGTATGGGGATCGCCGCAACAGCATGCCGCAAGCCGAGCGCGCCGCGCTCGCGCACCGGATTCTCGACGCACTCCCCGACCATGTCGCGCGCAACGAGATCGTGCCGGTGCAGGCCGAGGCGCTGAGCGCGGCGCTGCTCACCGATACCGAAGCCGATCCCGCGACGCGCGGCGCGGCGATCCGGTCGATGCGTGCGCAATGGGACGCCTATGCGCAGCAGACGGTCGGCCCGTCGCCGGCGCAGGACCCGCGCTATCTCTCGTACGAACAGCAGAGCCGCGACGTCGTCCGGCAGGTTCAGGCGAGCGTTCCCGATCCCGACCAGCAACAAGCCGCCATCGCGCAGCGCCTGCAGGCGTTGCGGGTCCAGCTGTTCGACGGCGCTTCATCGTCCGGCGTGCACTGAGCGCCGAATCCGCGACGCCGAGGCGAAGCCCGGCGGCCGCGCCATGTCCATCGACAAGGAGGGGAGATGTCCACAGCACGAAGCCTGCTGCGCGCGGCCGTTGCCACGCTGCTCGGTTGCGCGGCACTGAACGGTCACGCCGCCGATACGACGATGCCGGATCCGGCGATTCCGTATTATTCGTGGTACGAAGTGACGTTGCCGGAGAGCACCGGTGCGTCGTGCGGCAACGGCACGCCGATGCGCTTCTACGTCAATCGCGCGCAGTCGGACAACCTGCTGTACATGATGGAGCCGGGCGGCGCGTGCTGGGACTACGGTACCTGCACGCAGACGTCGACCGGCGCCGAGGCCGGCCTCGGCGGCTTCAACCCCGACGGCATTCCGCACAACTACATGAACGGCACCGCGAACCAGAGCCTGTTGTCGTCGTTCCTGTCGCCGCTGCTCACGCGGATGGATCTCGCGCATATTCTCGTCGGCGAACCGAAGGTCGAGACGCAGCAGTGGACACAGGTTTTCGTGCCCTATTGCACCGGAGATATCCACATGGGCAGCGCGGTGCGCAACTACACGTCGCCGAGCGGCGACTGGCGACTGCAGCACTACAGCGGGCTGAAGAACATCCAGGCCGTCGCGCAGTGGCTGACGTCGCACGGTTTCGGCAAGCCGAACCGGCTGCTCGTGTACGGGATGAGCGCGGGCGGCTACGGCACGCTCGCGAACTACGCGACGCTGCGCAACACGCTGCAGCCGCAGGCGCATAGTTCGCTGCTCGACGACGCCGGCACGGTCTTCAACACGCCGTTCGACGCGGACGCGGCCACGCATCCGTCGGTCGGCCTGTACGACCGCGTGCGCACCGAGTGGGGGATGACGGGCCCCGACGGGATGATCACCGTGAACAGCCGGCTGACCCGCCATTTCGATCCGGGCAACATGGGGAGCGCGTATGCGGCGCTGTCGGCGACATTCCCGCACGACCGCTTCGGCTTCTCGAGCTACCAGCGCGACAAGATCATCGCCGCGTATCACTATCGCGCGTTCGTGCCGGCCGTGATCGCGGCGCCCGACGACGCGACGAAGGATTCACTGTCGCTCGCGATGTTCGAGCAGGAGCTGGACGGGTTGAAGCAGACGCTGAACCCGTTGCCGAACTTCGGCTATTTCATGCCGTGGGCACGCAACGACTTCATCGCCAACCACCAGGTGACGGCGGTCAGCTTCACCGGGTCGGGGATCCACGAGCACGGCATCGACGCGGATATCGGCACCTTCGTCGACAACCTGCTGAACCAGCAGGACCCGGCTGAGACACCGGTGATGAAGGCGTTCCGCACGCAGCAGGGGTCGGATTTCACGTTCTCGACGTTTCTGGCGTGGATCGACAGCATCTTCAACCTGACCGGCGAAGCGGGGCCGATCTCGGGGCACCGGGCGTGACGTGAAGCGGCGGTTCGCCCGAACGGGCGAGCGCGGCGCAGCGCGGCGGCCGGGTGTCGTGGCCGCTCGCCTGCGTCGATGCGTGGCCGTGCGGTGGAGCGGCGTTACGTTACGGCTTCACCACCGCAACCGCCGGCGCGCCTGAATCCGTGCCGGGCGCACCGTTCGACCCGTAGGCCGCTTCGGCGCTCTTGCGCTCGGCCAGCCGCTTGGCGGCCAGGCGTTCCTGCGCGGCGACGATGTCACCCGGATAGTTGTCGCCATCAGCGGCGATCGGCTCGTAGCCGACCGATTCGAGGTCGAACAGTTCCTGGCGAACCTGCGCCCGCGTGAGCGTCGAGTGCGACGACTGCGCGTACGACACGGCCGGTGCGGCGAGGAGGGCGGTGGCGGCGACGGTGGCGATGGTGACGATGATGGATTTCACGGTTTCCTCAGACGGTTTCGTTGCGGTTCGGCGCGATGGCGGCTGGCTGAACCGACGAGACAAGTTTAGGAACCCGGATCGGCCGGATAAATGCCGATTCCTGTCCAACAGTGTTCCTGAATCCGTGACAGTGGGGGAAATACGGCGTCCTTGGTGCCCGGTTCCGGGTGGGTTGATTCGCGTGGATTGCCGATCGATGCGGGGCACGCCGCCGTTGCGTCGGACCGGCTACGCACGCGATGCTCGGCGGGCAGACGCATGCCTGCCCGGCACGGCTAGTCGTCGAAACGCGGAAAAGCCCGCTGGCGCTTCATGTCCTTCAGCCATTCCTTGACGTTCGCCGGATCGTCGAACTCGCGCAGCGTCAGGTTCAGGTCGTGGATGCTGCGCTGCATGCCGGCGATGTCGCGCGTGAGCATGCGCATGATGGTATCGGGCGCGACCTTGACCGACGGCGCGATGCCGTAAGTCCGCCGGAAACCGGTCTCGACGTCCTGGATCTCCTGGTCCAGCTCGCGAAGCTGATCTTCCAGGATGCCGTTGTAGCGCGCGAGCCGATCCTCGCCGAGGCCGTTGATCGCGTGCCGGTCGATCTGTTCGATCTCCAGTTGCAGCTCCAGCAGTTGCAGGAGCTTGCCGTTCGCGTAAGCGTGGTTGACCCGCTGCATCAGCACGGTCTTGCGTTCCTGTTCCTGGGGATCGGTCTCGCGATCGGGGTGCAGCGCGCTCGCCAGCTTCCGGTAGACCTCGCGGATCGACCGGCTCGCTTCGGCCTGCTCGGCTTCGCGCTTCGCCAGCGCGGCCGATTGGCGGGGCGCTTTCTTGCGCTTGGCGCGCTGTGCCTCGCGGGCCGCGTGCTGGGCCATGTCCCGCTCGAACTGCGCGTCCAGTTCGGCCTGCATGCGCGCCATGAGTTCTTCGGGCGACAGCGCGTCGAGATCGTCTTCCTTCGTCACGCCAGGCGTCGATTCCGGCTTCGGCTTCGGCTCCGGGTCCGGCTCGGCTGCTGCGTTGCCGCCGTGATCGGCGGCGCCGTGCCGGGCGTGGATGGCCTTCAACTGCGCGTCGTCGCTGAAGTCGAGCAAGTCGCGCGCCATGCTGGCGATCATCCCGGACAGGGTGTGCTGTTCCGCCTTGCTCAAGCCTTTCTGCAGATACGCGTCGTCGAGCTGATTGAGCAACCGGATCCGCAGCGCGGTGGACGTCTGTTCGAGCGGCAACAGCTCGTCGACGAATTTCTTCTGGAAGGCCGGCATCGCGGCTTCCCACGCGCCGAGCCGCTCGCGCCGCTTCTCGATCTGCTGGACGAGCGTATTGAATGCTTTCTGGGCGTTCGACAGGCTGGCTGCCTCGTGGCCGGGCGCGATGGCGACCGCTGTTCCGCGACGTGCGGTCATGATGAATCTCCTTCGGCTGCGGCAGGACGCGCAGCAGCGCGGTATTTTAACCGGCCCGCCGTGTCTCCCTTGCCCGACGTGGCACGGCTACTCCTGGAACAACTGCCCCTGCCCGGAGATCACGCGCTCGAAGTCGTCGCGCAGGAACGGCAGGATCGCGTCGGCCACCGGCTGCAACTGGCGGCTCAGGTAGAACGCATAGTCGATCGGCGAGCGCATCGTTTCGAGCGGCTCGGGGCCGGCCGTCGTCATCACGTAGCTGATCCAGCCGCCGCGCTGATACTGCAGCGGTCGGCCCTGTGCCTGGTTGAACGCATCGGCGATCCGCGCCGCGCGCACGTGCGGCGGCACGTTGCGCTCGTACTCGCGCAGCGGCCGGCGCACGCGCTTGCGGTAGACGAGCTGGTCGTCGAATTCGCCGGCCAGCGTGCGCCGCACGGTGTCGCGGATGAAATCCTGGTACGGCTCGCGGCTGAACACGCGCCGGTACAACTCGCGCTGGAACTGCTGCGCGAGCGGCGTCCAGTCGGTGCGCACCGTTTCGAGCCCCTTGAAGACGAGGTCTTCGCCACCGTCGGTCGCTGCCGCGAGGCCCGCGTAGCGCTTCTTGCTGCCTTCCTCCGCGCCGCGCACGGTCGGCATCAGGAAGCGGCGGTAGTGCCGCTCGTATTGCAGCTCCAGCGCGCTCTCGAGCCCGAAGGTTTCGCGCAGGTGCGTTCGCCACCAGCGGTTCACGTGCTCGACGAGTGCGCGGCCCTTGGTGCCGGCTTCGTCGTCGTCGTGCGCGTGGCCGAGCCACACGAACGTCGAATCGGTGTCTCCATAGATCACTTCGTAACCCTGCGCTTCGATCAGCTCGCGCGTGCGGTGCATGATCTCGTGGCCGCGCATCGTGATCGACGACGCAAGGCGCGGATCGAAGAAGCGGCAGCCCGTCGAGCCGAGCACGCCGTAGAACGAATTCATGATGATCTTCAGCGCCTGCGACAGCGGCGCGTTGCGCTGCCGCTTCGCGTCGTCGCGGCCTTCCCACACGCGGCGCACGATATCGGGCAGGCAGTGCGCGGTACGCGAGAAGCGCGCGCCGAGAAAGCCGGGCACCGACGCGTCGTCGCCGGGATGCGCGAGCCCTTCGATCAGCCCGACCGGATCGATCAGGAACGTGCGGATGATCGACGGATAGAGGCTCTTGTAGTCGAACACGAGCACCGAGTCGTACAGCCCGGGGCGCGAATCCATCACGAAGCCGCCGGGGCTGTTCTGCCCCGTCACGTCGCCGAGGTTCGGCGCGACATAGCCGAGCCGGTGCATGCGCGGCAGGTACAGATGCGTGAAGGCCGCGACCGACCCGCCGGTGCGATCGGCCGCGAGGCCCGTCACGCTCGCGCGTTCGAGCGCGAAGGACAGCAGGTCGGCCTTGTCGAAGATGCGCGTGACGAGCTCGCAGTCCTTCAGGTTGTAGCGCGCGAGCGCCGGCTTGTCGTGATCGAAGCGGCGCTGGATTTCGTCCATCCGCTGGTACGGGTTGTCGATCGACTTGCCTTCGCCGAGCAGCGCCTGCGACACGTATTCGAGGCTGAACGACGGGAACGTCCACGTCGCGGATTTCAGCATGTCGATGCCGTCGAGGATCAGCCGGCCGGCCGCGCCCGCGAAGAAGTGGTCGGGCTGCTGGCCGTGCGCGCGCCAGTCGAGCACGCTGCCGCCGCGCCCGAGCTTCAGCGGGATGCCGTATTGCTCCGAATGGGCATGCAGGATGCGCAGGTCGAACTGCACGAGGTTCCAGCCGATCACCGCATCGGGATCGTGTTCGTCGAACCATTCGTTGAGCCGCGCGAGCATCGCGGGCCGGCTGTCGCAGTAGTCGAGGTTGAAGTCGACGGCGTTTGCGTCGTCACCGTCGCCTCCGTTCGGCGGGCCGAGCATGTAGACCTGCCGTTGCCCGCAGCCTTCGAGCGCGATCGAATACAGCTCGCCGTGCACGCTGGTTTCGATGTCGAGCGACACGCAGCGCAGCGCCGGGCGATAGCCGTCGGCGGTTTTCAGTTCGGCGCCGGTCAGCGTGCCGTCGCGATCGGGCTGCCCGCGAAACTGCACGCACGCGGTGATGAAGCGCTCCATCGCGTAGCGGTCGGGCGGCTGCACGTCGGCTTCGTAGACGTCGACGCCGGCTGCCGCGAGACGCTTCTGCAGCCCGGACAGATGGCGATAGCGCTTGCAATAGAGGCCGACGACCGGGCGTTGCCGGAAGTCGCGCAGCGCGAGCGGGCGCAACTCGGCCTCGCGCTCGCCGGCCAGCGCGCGTTCGGCGAGCGCCTGCTGTTCGGCCGGAATGAACGCGACGGCTTCCTGCGGGCGCAACCGTACGCGGCGCGGACCGTGTTCGGTTGCCAGCCAGAACTCGATCTCGATGCCGGATGCGGTGTCCCGCCAGTGGCGGGTGAGGATGAAACCCTGCTCGAACGCCGTCAAAACGCTTGCTCGCGGTGGATGCCCAGGCGGCGGATTTTAGCGCTTGGGCGGGGGAACCGCAGGCGCCGGCCGCGAGAGCGTCACGACGTCACCGCATCACGACGGCCGCATCAGTACCCGCATGCCCGGCGCGATGGACCGCGTCACGTCGCCGAACCCGACGAGGTCGACGCGCGCGGACGCTTGCCGGTCGGCCGGGGACAACCGGCTGCGGGGCTGGACGACGATCTCGCGCATCTTGTCCGGGATGCCGTCGAAGACATCCTTGGTCGTCTTTTCCCAGTTCTTCGCCATCTGCAGCCACGAATGCAGGTACCGGATCCGCGCGACCCCTTTCAGCAAATTGCCGATCTCCGGATGGTTCGGGTCGTAAGACGATCGGAAGAACTGCCCGAGTTCGGTCGCGATCCTGTCGAACCGCAGCGATTCGGCCACGCAGAACACGACAAGCGATTGCGCGAGGAAGCGGTCTTCGGGCCTGAGCATGCGCTTGTCGCCGCCCTGTATGCGCAGCAGGCCGCGAATCGCGCTGTCGAGCGAGAAGCCGCGCTCCGCATCCTCGCCGCTGGTGGCGGTTGCTTCGAACGGCATCCTGTCGAGGTTGTGCGAGTAATTCTCGAACGGATGGCCGCCAATCAGCTCGACGTACAGGTCGCGCGTGCGCATGTTCAACACGAGCGGCGGGCTGACGGTGCTGGGGAGCACGCTGACCGTGAAGGAGGGCGGCAACGCGTTCGAGCAGATCCGGTAGAACGTGTTGTCGTAGCGGATCAGGTTGGTGTCTTCCGTGACTGCGTTGCGAATGGCGGCGATCTGGGTATCCCAGGTACGCCCGACGCGCAGGATGAAATTCATGGCGATGTCTCCTGATGGCGGACCGAAAGCCCGCACGGCCGGATCGGAAATAGGTGGCGGGTACGTGTGGCGTCCCGTCGTCTCTCTCGGTTGCTCTTCTTGAGGTGCTGCCTGTGCTCACACCGATGGGGAAGTTGTTCGGTCACCTTTTCTGCGAGGAGCCGGCAACGGACGTGAGGCGAACGATCATAACAGGGCGTATGGGGCGGGGATCGCAGTTGGCGGGCGTCGTGTGGGTAGGAACGTCAAGCGGAAAGATGCGGCGTCGCATTGCGCGGAAGTCGTCGCCAGGCGTCACTGGGCTGCCGGGATACCGGTGCGAATGGGTTGTGCGGAGCAGCAGGGTGAAATTACTAAAGCCATTCATGTGGATGAATGAATAATTACAGTTTTCAATTATTTGAATTCCACCCGATTGACGTCACAGAATCGTCATTCTTAGAATCGTCAGTCAAGAACAACATAATTCTGAGAGAGGCGCTATGGATGCGCACGGCGTGATCGGGGCGATTACGGGAGGGCTGGCCCAGCAGGAGCGGCTTCTCAAACTTGATACTCCGCTTGGCAACAATGTTCTGATCCCCCATCGGGTATATGGGCAGTCCCGTATCGGTCGAGATTACCTGTTCATGATCGACTGCGTGTCGACGTCGAACGATGTCCAACTCAAGACACTGATTTCGCAGCCGATCACGCTGTGGATCCAGCAGACCGACAAGACCTATTTTCCGCACCACGGCTACGTTCATACCGCGAGAAAACTCGGCGTAGACGGTGGCCTCGCGTGCTACCAGCTCAGTTTCTCGTCGTGGCTGCATTTTCTGAAGTTCCGCCGCGACCAGCGTCACTGGCAAGACAAAAGCGTCGACGCGATCATTACCGATGTATTCAACGATCATCCGCAGGCACGCGGGATGTATCGCTTTGAACTGTCGCAACCGCTGCCTTCGCGCTCGTACTGCCGTCAGGACGAAACCGACTGGAATTTCATTCACCGGCTGCTCGAATCCGAGGGCCTGTACGGCATCTGGAAACAGGCGCAGGACGGCAAATCCCATACGCTGGTGATTACCGATCGTCTTCAGACGCTCGAGCCGCTTGCGCCGGCAACGGTCGAATTTTCCCGCGCGGGCGTTCATGGCGAAGTGGACGCGTTGACGCAGTGGGCCGGAACGCGGACGCTGCAGTCTGTCCTGTTGTCGACGCGAACATTCGACTACAAGAATCCGGCCACGCCAGCCAATCCGAAAGCGACGTCGGTTCCAACAATGGCCAATCAGGGCGATCTCCCTTCGCAGGCCGAAGTGTATGAGTATACGGGCGGCTATACGTACCCCGAGCAGGAGCGTGGCGACCATCTCAGCAAGATCCGCATGGAGGAATGGGAGTCGCAGGCCAAGCGCTACGACGGTGTCGGCGGGGTGCGCCGCATCGATGCGGGGCGGCGATTCACGCTGACCGGACATCCCGAGCATGATCAGGACGCGGCGGACCATCGGGAATTCGCGGTGCTCGAGGTCGAGTGGATCATCGTCAACAACGTGCCTCTTTCGGGGCACGAAGCAAATTACCCGCATAGCCTCTATCAGGCAGTGAAGCAGGCCGAAGCGGACGACACGGACAAGTTGTTCGCCGTGTCGCATGCCGATGGCTCGACGGGTTTCTATCGCGTTGCCATCGAAGCGCAGCGCACGTCGGTTCCGTATCACAGCCCCCTCGAACACAAAAAGCCCGAAGCAAAACTCGAATCGGCCATCGTTGCCGGTCCGAAGGGGGCGCAGGCGTATACCGACGACCTGAACCGGATCAAGGTGCTGTTCATCTGGGACCGGCACAACCAAGGCGACGAGCGTGCTTCATGCTGGGTGCGTGTCGCGCAATCCGATACCGGCGACGGGTACGGCGGCGTTCACATGCCGCGCGCGGGAGAGGAATTGCTGATTGGTCATATCGGGAACGACATCGATCGTCCGATTGCGCTACACCGGGTGTACAACGGGAGCGCGAAGCCACGATGGCATTCGAATGCCCTGCTGTCGGGTTACCGGTCTCAGGAGTTCTCGGGGAGCGGTTACAACCAGATGGTGATGGACGATTCGACGGGCCAGAACCGCGTGCACCTGTACAGCAGCAGTACGAACGCAGCGTTGCACCTGGGCTACCTGATCGACCAGACCGACAACACGCGTGGCAGTTACCTGGGCAAAGGCTTCGATCTGAGTTCGGACGCCTACGGTGCGCTGCGGGCAGGGCGAGGGCTGTTCGTCACGACGCACCCGGTCGCCAGTCAGCCGCTCGATACGACGTTGGCGACGCGTCAATTGAACGGCTCGGCGAATATCCTCGATGGCCTGTCGCAGGCAAGCGAAACGTCGAAGGCGGAAAGCCTGAAGGAGGGCCATGACACCTTCAAGGCCTTTGCCGATGCGGCGCAGCACAGCGAGTCGGGTGCGACGGGCGGTGGCGGTGTGACGGCCGGTGGAGGGACGGGCGATGCCGGCGCGTTCAAGCAGCCCGTGATCCTGGTTGCCGCGCCTGCGGGTATCGGTCTGTCGACGCAGAAGTCGACGCACGTTGCAGCCGATCAGCACGTCAATATCGTCAGCGGGCAAAGCACGCACGTTGCGACCGGCAAGTCGCTCGTCGCCAGCATTACGGAGAAACTGAGCCTGTTCGTGCAGAACGCCGGGATGAAGCTGTTCGCGGCGAAGGGGAAGATCGAGGTTCAGACCCACGCGGACAATGTCGAAGTGACGGCGCAGAAGTCGCTGTTGCTGGCGTCCGTGACCGAGAAGGTCCAGGCATCGGCACAGCAGGAAATCCTGCTGACGTCGGGCGGTGCGTACATTCGGCTGAAAGGCGGCGACATCGAGATTCATGCGCCCGGCAAGATCGACGTGAAGGGGGCGCAGCATGCGTTCAGCGGACCGACGCGCATGGACGTGACCAATCCGGCGTTCAAGGATCTGCCGACGCGACGGCTGATGCTGAATACGATGGCGTCGCCGTCCGCGACCAGTGTCGTTCCGGTGGGCATGCCGTACAAGCTTTACGCAGACGGGGCGCTGGTCAAGCAGGGCGTGTTCGACAAGACGGGGCAGTTGCCGATCGATCACCAGGTCACCACGCAGAAGTACACGCTGGAGATGGCGAATGGCGTGAAGCACGAGATTCCGGTGCCGGGTGAGTATCGGGATGCGGTGAATGGGAAACTCGCCAATCAGGGGTTTCAGTTCCTCGAGAGTTCGCCTGACGACGAAGTCGCTCCTGATCGGGCCGTCCACCGACAACAGTACAACGATCTGCTCAACCCTTCTTCGGACGCATAGCTCATGGCCATGCAGAACAATACCTTCACTACGCCGCTGGCTCTGAATCACACGTCGAACGCGACGGCGACGCTGCCATGGTTTCTGCAATTTACCGAATACGCGGCGAAGCAAGCGACATTCAGGCCCTTGGTAAACGGTAAAGAAGCATTTGAGACGCTCTATGATGTGCTCATGAAAGCACAGCACACCATCGACATCATTTGCTGGGGGTTTCAGCCGTCCATGTATTTCAAGCGCGACGGTAACTCACTTCGGATCGGAGAGTTGCTTGAGCAGAAGGGGCAGAAAGGCGTCAAGATCCGATTGCTGTGTTGGCGGGACCCGTTGTATCTCACCGAATTGGGTGAGAACAACATGCCGGGCTACGACGTGGTGACCGGGCTGAAGCAACATATATCTGACGACACCTATCGTCGGAGCACGATGTTGTCCCGTGACTATCAAACTGATGAAGAAAGAAAATTCGACGCGGAATGGTATTGGCGGGCTGACTTGAATAACGTAACAAGCGTTTCACTGGTGTCGCCCGTGACGCCCCTGAAGCCCATGGCGAAACTGGCCTACGAAAAAGCGCGTGCACTGTACTACAAAGACCACGCGCTAAAGAATGTCGACTTCGCCACTCGGGGTTTCAGTCCCGCCAATCGGGCGGAGATTGCATGGCGTACTTTCTGGCATGGGAAAGACAAGGACCGTGACCTCGAAACCAAGGCGATGAACAGCGTTGGCATGGGTGCCGGAATTCCGACACACCACCAAAAGATGGTGCTTGTTGACTATGAGGACCCGGAGAATGCCGTCGGCTTTGTGATGGGGCATAACATGCTCGATCAGTACTGGGATACGGATGATCACAGTTACAAGCCAAAGACGCCTTCGACCGGGCGAAATGGTCCAAGTCCGTGGCAAGACATCTCCAGCTATGTGACTGGTCCGGTATTGCAGTATCTGAATGCGAACTTCTGCCAGGCATGGGACGATGCCACCGGCCAGGGCCTTGGCAAGGCACGGGAGGGTCTTAAGGATCGCCTCAAGGTTCGATACGCTCCGGGCGGTGATACGCCGATGATGGCCCAGATCGCGCGCACGCAGTCCCAGAAGGGGCGACGCGACATCGAGAAGCTTTATCTGCAAGCGGTGAACAACGCAACGCAGCACATCTTTATCCAGAATCAATATTTTCGATGGCCGCCGCTTGCGGATGCAATCAAGGCGGTCGCTGCCAAGCACGTCCATTGGGGGCGTAACGTCACCAAGGATGGCCCACTGTATCTGTTTGCCATCACGAATTCGGGTGAAGAGGCAGTCGGAACCGGGACCGTCAATACTTACCGCATGCTGAATGCGTTGGGGAAGGCGCAGAGCATTCCGGGTGTCGCGGCGTTGGAGCAAGAGGACGCTCGCCAGTCAGATTTGAAGAATCAGATGGCGTCGGTTGTGGATCAGCAGTCGCAGGCAAACCAGGCGTTGCTTGGGGCGTTCGAAGTGCAAGGCATCGTCGACTCGCCGGACTCGGCAAAGCGGGTTGCCGATGCAAAGGCGAGAGTCGAACAATTGAAACAGCAACGGGAATCGATTGCATCGCAAATGAAGAGTGCGCCGCAACCTGTTCTCAACCAGGAATACGAGGGCCTCAAGGTTCATGTCTGTACGCTCGTGGCTCCGGATTCCCCGCCGGGCAACTGGGTGCCCGTCTATGTTCATGCAAAATTGATGACGATCGACGACGTGTTTACGACTCTTGGGTCGGCGAACATCAACACACGTAGCATGGAAGCGGATAGCGAACTCAATATCTGTCACGAGAATGGTGACGTGACCAAGAGACTACGCAAGCAGTTGTGGAGCCTGCACACAAACAAGGAGGGAATGCAGGATGCTCCGGCTGAGGCTTTTACCACATGGACTGATATTCTTAAGAAGAATGCGGATCGCCAGAATGGTGGCGTTAAATCTCCATACGCTTCAATCGTTCGTTTCATGCGCATGTCAAACGAACGCTCCTACAAAGATTGAAAAATGAGAAAGTCGCTCTCAATTTATGCGGTTGTGTTGCTGGCGTGTGCCTGCACCCCAAAGGAAGACTCAGTGGAATCGAATCTACCCGATATGTCGGCCGTACGGGCCAATCTTTCATTCACGTGCGTCCATGAGGCCGAACACCTTGCACCGCTTGATCCGAAGGCAGATCAGTTGTTTCAGTATGGACGGTATTTACAGAAACTTGATGGTCCAAAGGATTTCAATGAGATCGTTCGATACTATCGAATTGCTGCAGCGTATGGCCACTATAAGGCTAATTCCAATGCGCAGAAATTGATTTCTCAAGGGATGGCCAATTCCCCGGATGGAGCAAAGGAAACTGTTGAGCTTGCAAAAAAATTAGTCAATGATGGCGTTCCTGGTGGCTATTACGACATCGGGCACTACCTTGAAATAGGCTATGGGTTAAAGCAAGACACCGAGATGGCCTTGCGGTATTTCAGGAAGGCGGCCGACTTGGGAAATCCTGAGGCCCAAACCTACGTCGCTGAGCAACTCGCGCCACACGATCGGGCTCCCGATATTGCTAGGCAGATGCGACAGTGCGCTACTGATCAAGGCTATGGCGAGGCTGCCGGGGTGCTCGGAATTAATCTTCAGGAGCAAGCAAATTATCAAATGGCGGTGAAAATATTTCAGTCAGGAGTTCGGGCCGGGGATGTAACCTCTGCCTCGTATTTAAAAAATGGATTTGTTTCTTCGTCGCCCAAAGACGAACTCTATTACTTGGGCCTCTCGGTGGACACCGAGCGATCAAAGCGCTACGAAGCTATCTGGAAATTCCTGACCGATCATGAAACCAGGAACCCCAAGGTTCTCGATATCGACAAGATCGTTCCATTGCCACCCGCGAAGCTGCCACCTTGGGACGGCACATTCCAATGGCAAAAGGAGCAAGACGCAGCTACGCCGCCTCAGAAGCCTTCGGATGAGTTCATCAACGAGATGGCGAAAGCCAAGCATCTCGATCCTGCGACCGGGTTGCCGCTTCCGGGATCGGCAGACAAGACGTCACAGGTCGAGCAACCGGAAAATGTCGCGTCCCGCCTGCCGTTGGGTGCAGTGGCGCGCACCGGCCAACCTTGTCCGGAAGACGGCGTGTGGTGCGCGAAACTCGGTAGCGGTCAGGTCGGAGATACGGAACGTCGATTTCTGAAGGGAGACGCATTGCCGTCCGTCGTCGTGCATGAACCGAGAAAGCTGGCGATACTCGACAGCATGATGGGTACGCGCCAGCGCGTGGAGCACGTTTCGTGGGAACTTGTGGCATACCTTGATCAGGTTTGATCGACTCAATCCACAATGCTGCGTGGCCGCTATCGCTAGCTCGATTGCGGCCACGCGAAACAGGCTCGATCAACCATGCGCAGAACGCGTATCGTCCTCCTGATTTCGTGTCTGCTGGCAGCTTGCTCGAAGAGCGAAAATGCCGCGAGTCCGTTACCTGATGTGAGCGCGGTACGTCTGAATCTGGCCTTCGCCTGCGTCCACGAGGTCGATCATCTGCCCCCTCTCGATCCGGAGGCGGATAAATTATTTCAATACGCCCGGTATCTTGAGAAAGAAGAAGTGCAGAAAGGTCTCAACGACGTCGCTCGCTACTACCGGATTGCAGCAGCGCTCGGGCATTACAAGGCCAATCACAATCTACAAATTCTGATTTCGTCCGGGGTAGCGTCGTCACCTGACGCCGAGAAGGAGAGTGTCGAGCTTGCCGAGCAGTTGATCACGGCGGGTGTCGCTAGCGGCTATTACGATATTGGCCACTACCTGCTGAACGGCTATGGCCTCCAGCGCGATGAAACTGCCGCGCGCCGATATATTCGTAAAGCGGCTGATCTGGGCAGCGCCGATGCTCAATATTACGTTGCGAACTTGCTTGATCCGGCCGACGCTGCGCCCGACATCGCTCTTCAGATGTTTCAATGTGCAGCGGAGCAGGGTCATGCCGAGGCGGCGAACTACCTTGGCGTGAGTCTTCAGACCGACAAAAAATTCAGTGATGCTGCCAAAGCATTTCAAATGAGCGTCGCGGCAGGCAGCAGTCAATCGGCGCTCTTGCTCGAGAGCGCGTTTGATGTAAATGGTGGGAACGACCCGGTAAGCAATCTTGACGTTCACGTTGATCCTGAGCGTGTTCACCGATACAACGTCATCGGAAAATTTCTTCGAGCCAATGACGGCCGTAACCCCAAGGTCCCCGACTTGGACAAGATCGTTCCGTTGCCGCCTGCAAAGCTCCCGGCGTGGGACGGCACATTCCAGTGGCAAAAGAATCAAGACGCCGCCACACCGCCCCCGAAACCCTCGGGCGAACTCATCAACGAATTGGCAAAAGCCAAGCATCGCGACCCCGCGACGGGACTACCGCTTCCCGGCAGCCCGACATCGCACGGCTGATTACCTCATCGACCCCGGAGTCCACATGAATTCACCCACTCGGCCCGTCTCGCTACCCGGTGCGGCGGCACTCGTCGCGGCGCTCATCATCACGCTGCTGTTTCTATCCGGTCTCTACGTGCAGTTGACGAGGTTCTCGTTGGACACGCAGATGCTGGCTTTGCAACTGGCCAGTTTCATCCAGAACCTGGTATTTCGAACGGGCCTGGTTTATCTGATTGTCCGATGGCACGGGGAGCATCGCGATCAGCTTGCGTTCCGTCGCCCCGCGAGGCTGCTCGCGAGCTATGCGTTATGCCTGCTGGTCTGGCAGATCGCACAGATATTCATCGTCCAGGTGGTGCTGCTGAGTCTGGTCAGAAATGGCACCCATCTGACGGTCATCGTGAACCTCATCGCGCCGGTGAGCGCGGCCCTTTATGCGCTCGTAGCCTGGTTCGCATGGCGGCTCGTCACGCGCATGTTTCGCCACGATGCGCTCCCCGAGGCGCCGCGCGGTCGCGCGGCGCGGCCCGTTGCCGGGCTCGCGGCGTGGCTGTTCGCCAGCGTATGTCTGCTCTTGATGACGACGACGGTGCCGATGTTGCTCGACTATTTTGACGATGACCTCGCGCGCATGATGTTCGGCTACGTTGGCGCGGTTGCCGTTCCCGCGGCATTGGTCTTTGCGGGAGCGCGACTCGGCCTGCCTCGCGACCTCGTGCGACTGCACGGCTGGCGTCTGCTGGGCGCGTCGCTCGCGGCGATGGCATCCACGTCGGTGGTGTTCTATTTGGCGGTGCAGTTGCTTGGCGGCATGCTGGGAGTGGGCGTGTTGTCCGGAATGATGGCGATCGTTGTTCTTGGCTGTGCCTTTGTGGCTTGTTGGGTGTGGTTCCGCGTGTTCTACGCGTCCGTGAGCCGTGACACGGTTGAAACCCCGCAGGGCATGCCGTCGCCGTAGCTTCAGGTTGTCGTGCGCGAGTCGTTTGAGGGGCCGGATCGAATCGGAACCATGACAAACTGAATCGCACGGGTTCCTTGCTGCCGGGTCGCCGCGAAGGTGTGCGCGACGGCGGCAGCGCGTATAGTGGGGCTAGCCTTGTCGCCGGTTCCATGGAACAGTCCTCGCATTCGGGCGTGACATCGTCCGGGCGTTGGGGCGTGCGGGGGCATCGATGCCCCGGGTCGGCATGGTGGATGTGGCGTCGACTTTGAAGCAGGCAGTGCCCTGGCTTGCACGAACCGGATCCGGACGAAACGGCGCCCCCATGAAAATCGATCGCAGCTCCATTCCCTGCTACCTCGTCCTTCGCGCCGGCTGGCCCCCCTATGTATTGAATGCGGACCGCCTGGTGCTCCGCCGCGAAGCAAGCCCGATGTTGCGCGCGTTCGCACGCGCGCGCGGAGGGTTCGCGCATGTCGATGACGTCGCGTGGAACGTCTTCTCCGCCGCCGAGGGCCTTTCGGTGGTCGAGCGTCGGGAGACCGGGTTCTTTGCGCTGATCAATGGAACCGAGACCGAGCATCAACTGTGTTTGCTGGCCACCCTCTGATGTCGCCGCAGGGATGGCCGTGGTCGATGAATGAGCGTCCCGTCGAAGCGTCGATCGGTGACGCCCGGACGGCGGCGGCGCAGTCCGCCCTTGCGCCGAAAGCGCTTGACACGCTCTGTGATGGCACGTACTGTCGGTCGGTGAAGTATTCAAGAAGCGCGATTGCTGCTCATCATCGACCGTAGCCTGCGGTATTCGTTGTCCTCCCCCTCCTTGATTCTTTTCCCGGACCCGTCAGGGTGCGTTACGCACGTTCATTTTCAGGAGATCTAACATGGATACCGGTACCGTCAAGTGGTTCAACGATGGCAAGGGCTTCGGCTTCATCACGCCCGACAAGGGCGGCGACGATCTGTTCGCGCACTTCTCCGAGATTCGCGGCGACGGCTTCAAGACCCTCGCCGAAGGCCAGAAAGTCAGCTACGAAACGAAGAGCGGCCCCAAAGGCCTGCAGGCATCGAACATCACCCCGCTGTAATCGCCCTGAGCCGTCCGCCTCGTTCACGGAGCGGCGCGCAATCGCCGCTCCTTGCGCTACGTGCCGCCGAAGCCGGCCCTGGATACGCAATCGCGTCCGAAAAAAGCGCACGCCGGCTCCGCAATAGCGATCCGGATCATTCCGTCAGTCTAGAGGCGGCCACCGGCTGCTGCGCCAGGAGAGCGATTCTGGCGACGCTGGCCCGATCGTGACCGTCTTCGTCGGGACAAGGCGACGCGCTCCGCGCGACACCTCGCAACCCGACATCGTGTACCGGCGGCGCGTCCATGGGTTTTGTGCGTCATCCGGAATAAGTTGGACGGTCGGCAAATGATGCGCGTATGATGGGTTCATCCGATCGACCCTGGTAAGCCGGTCGTTCGCTCCTCCATCTACCTGTTTGCTGCATCGCCCCGCCTCCGCGCTGCAACGTTGTCCCTTTCACCTCACTGGCCCGCCCCGTAACGGGGATGCTGGCCGGCCCTGTTCGCCCGTGCGATTCGTCGCGGCCGGACGCCAGGAGCTTGTCATGAGCATGCATGTCTACCGTGGATTCGAGATCTATCCACTGATTTACCCTCACGCGCCGGCGCTGGATGGCAGCCCGCACAACTACGATGCCGGTTTCGATGCGGCAGTCAAGATTTGCCTGCGCGGCGATACGCTGACGCACAGCCAGACTTTCAGGTTGCGCGACAACGCCCCGTTCGGCAGTGCCGGCGATGCACGTCGTGCTTCGCTGCGCTACGCGGAAAACATCATCGACGACAATCGCGACAAACAAGGCTTCTTTTCCGGCACGCCTTGAGGCAAACCGCCAAGGCAACGCGATGTGTTGTCAATTCGGATGACGAAATGATCATCGATGAACTGCTCGGCCTGATCAGGCGGCATGAGGTCATCAGGACCGACGCCATCCTGCCCACCGGAATCGGCGATTCAGCGCGGTGCCATCAGCAGGAACTGCAAATGTTCGTGGCGGTACGCGCGTTGTCGATCGGAGCCGGATATTCGGAGTTCGAGTCCGACGAGATCGCGAGTGCCGTCATGACACGACTCGGCTAGTGTGCCGTTCAACCATTCGAAAACAGGATCACCATGACAACCGTTACGCTGAAGGTCAACGAACCGATCGATGTCGCGCTGCGACGATTTCGGCGCGATATCGAGAAAACCGGGCTGATTCGGGAGTTGCGCAGTCGCACGGGCTATGAAAAGCCCACGACGGAACGCAAGCGCAAAAAGGCGAGCGCCGTGGCCAGACAGCGCTTGCGCGCGAAGCGCATGTTGCCGCCGCGCAAAATGTACTAGGAGGGCATCATGTACACCATGCCGGCCGAGGCGCCCCCGTTTTTCCCGCTGACCAGATGCCAGGTCGATCTCGATCGGCAGAAGGACATGGTGACGCTGCTGCCGAGCTTCTATGCGTTCGGATGCGAGTACACCAGCCGCGGTTTTCTGATCGGACGCGACGATGCGTTCAAGTTGATTGCCGCGCTGGAGAAGGCGCTCAGCGTCCAGGGATGAGCTGACGACGACGCGCTCGCGAGCATCGACAACCCAAGGGCGAACCATGCGTGTCACGACGAAGTACGTGGATCTGCTCTATTTCCTCGTCGTATTGCAACTCGTGACGCAACGGAAGACGCACGAGTGGCTGTCGTCGTTTCAACTCGTCGAATCGCTGCAAGGCTGGCTGGTTATCCATCGTGCGAAATGCGATTGGCGCGATCGTGTCTGGATAGGTCATGCTTCCCTTCAGATCGCGAAGGCGGCCCGCCCGGTCGACGACGCTGAATCGACGGGGACGGGCGCGCCCCGGGATGCGCTGGCAGACCGGTCGAGTTTGCGAATGAAGTGCATCCGCTACCTGCGGGAGCATGTCTGAGCGTGGCCGCGCTCGCACGGGCGGCACGCGGGTGCCGGTCGGCGTCGAGCCGGCGTCAGTCATGCGGAATCGCGCCGGCGGCTACGCCGCTACGCCGCCACCCACGCAAAATCCTGCTTCAAATGCTCCAACCGCTGCGGCCGCTGGTACAGATACCCCTGCGCATACTGAATCCCGACCGTATGCAGCGCGCGATGCTGCGCTTCCGTTTCCACGCCTTCCGCGATGATCTTCAGGTCGTAGTGATGCGCCACGGACGCGATCCCTTCGATCAACCCGGCACTGCCGCCGTTCAGTTGCGAGACGAACTGGCGATCGATCTTCACGTAGTCGAACGGAAAGCGTGACAGCAAGTCGAGATTGCTGTGATGCGTGCCGAAATCGTCGATCGCGAATTTCGCGCCTTTCGCTCGCAGCGCATGGAACATCGCGGTGGTCCGCGCATTCTTCTCGAGCAGGATGCGCTCGGTGACTTCGAGCACCAGCGTAAAGCCCGGCGGCAGCGCGCGGATCGCCTCCTCGACGACGGACACGAACCGCGTGCGCTCGAGATCCTTCGGCGCGATGTTGACGGCGATGCGCAGCGGCGCGCAGGGCGTCAGCGCGGATAGTTCCGACACGGCTGTCCGCAGCACGAATTCGGTCACTTTCGGCAGCACCGCGCTCGATTCGACCTGCGGGATGAACACGGCCGGGCTGATGGCCCCCCACTTGGGGTGCTGCCAGCGCAGCAGCGCCTCGACGCCGACGGTCCTGCGCGTCTCGACATCGACGATCGGCTGGTACACGACATGGAGCTCGTCGCGCCTGAGCGCGTTGCGCACGGCCTTCAGCAGCAGCCGGCGCGGCGCCATCGCCAGCAGGTAGGCCGCCATCACGAGGCCGTCCGCCAGCAGCACGATCGTGATGGCGATCAGCCGATAGTGCTGCCGGACCTGCGACGCATAGTGCGCGGATGCGGCAACCCGCACCGTGAACGGCCAGCGGGGTGACACGATCGTGCTTCCAACCAAGGGCTCCGTGGCCGACTCCGGCGTGAATTTCCCGTGCTGGTCGAGATGGCCCGAACCCGCGATCGACAGCGTCGCGGTTTCCGTCCCGTAGCGGGCGCCGTGCGCGAGCGCGTCGGCCACGTAGTCGCCTTCGATCAGGTAAAGCACCCCCGCGCCGGGTGCGGTCGCGTAAAACACGGGCAGCACCGGGATGCCTTGCTGGAACGGCGTCTGGCGCAGCAGCGTGACGAGCGTCGAGCCTGGTTCCGGCTCGTGGGTATATGCGCCGAGCGGCAGGTCGATCGCCCCCAGCGCCGACGAGCACATGACACGGCCCTCGTGCACCAGCGCGACGGCGCGCAGATAGCGCAGGCGCGTGCCTATCTCGGCGAGCGTCCGGAATACCGCCGGGCATGGCCGCCCGACGAGTGCGGTCAGTTCGTCCACATGCCGCAGGCGCGCGCCGTCCAGGATGCGGTCCACCGAGGCCACGATGTCGTTCGCGATGACGCGTTCATGCTCGGTGACGGTATCGCGCGCGTAGCGGTCGGCAAGCGCGATCGCGAATGCCGGCACGAGCACGCAAACGATTACGGCGGCGAAAAAGGCGACCCGCGGCCATGCGCCGCTGTGCTGGAAAACTGCCTTCGAGCCTGGCGTGAACGCTGACATTCCCGCGGTCGCCTTGGGTGTTGTGTGTATGAAGAGGCGAGTCGAACCGGTCGATACACCCCGGCGCATGCGTCATGCCGGGTTCGGGCCATGCGCGGTGCGTGCCGGGATCGCAATGCGATCGATGCTGGTCGCGACGGGCATTTGCGGCAGACCCGTTGCAATCGGCCAATCGTTCCGGAGGCTCGCCTGTATAAACATGCAGCACATGTACATAGACGTAGCACACCGAAAAAACCCCGGCCGCATGGTCTTGCGGCCGGGACAAAAAAACACCGTCTCTTGGCACGAGGATGGTGCGCGGCAAGTATAAGATGTGATGAGAGATTACGAAATATTGTTATTCAACTATTGGTGTAGTTTTGTCATTGTGTCTCGACAAGAAACATTCTTTCGGGATGCTGTCTTCGTCGACCTGCCGACGGCCGGTGATCAGTCGCCGCGCGCTACGGTCGCACGTCTCGCCGGAGCTTCGGGATGGAAGAAAATACCGCGCCCACGGTCATCGTGACCGATGGCGCAGCCGCGGCCGATGGCGGTTCGCTGTGGATCCGGATTGCTGTGAACGGGAAAGCCGGCAACTACTCGCTCAACCGCGCGCTCGCTGCGCGCGGCACGCCGCACTACAACACCATCAGCGGTGAACGTGGCCCGCTTTCGAAAGGTGAACGAAAGGAGTTGCTCGCGCTGCTGTGCAGCATTGCCGATCCCGCGATATGGGCCGGCATGGTCGGCACGTTCGTGCAGGTGCTGCAGGCGTCCGGAGATGAGTGAACGATACGGTGCCGGCGCGTCGCGCGGGGGCCGCGCTTCAGAAATCGTTGCGCATCTTGCGCAGCAAATCACCGCCCGATTGATGCGTGTCCACCGCGGTGAGCACATCGGTCAGGAACCACGGCAGGTTCAGTTGCGAATTGGCATCGCTGACGCACACGCGGATCGGCGGCGCCTTCGACGGTGAGCGCGCGTCGGGCGTGGCGTCGCGGGACGGCACGCAGTTTTTTGCGTGCGCTTGAACGGGCGCCGGTTCGGCGCTGCCGGACGGCGCACCGGCGGCGGCCGGCAAGCTGACGGCGGCCAGCAGGGTCAGGAGAGCAACAGGGGCAGCGCGTTTCATGGGATTCTCCGGCGATGCTCGTTCGACCGCGCGGGCGGACGCGAGTTCGTCGGCGGCACGCTTGCGCGCCGCGCTCAGCCGCGCGCGACGTTCGCTGCCCGCGCCGGTTGCCGGCCGCGCCACTGCTGCGGCGATTCGCCGGTCCAGCGCCGAAAGGCGCGGGTAAAGGCGCTGTGTTCCGAATAGCCGAGCAACCAGGCGACTTCCGCGAGCGTCAGGCGCGGGTCGTTCAGGTGGTCGATCGCGAGCCGCCGCCGCGTGTCCTCGCGCAGTATCCGGAAGTTGAGCCCGAGTTCGGCGAGCCGTCGATGCAGCGTGCGCGACGACACATGCAGGTCCGCGGCGATCTGCTCGAGGCTCGCTTCGCCTTGTGTCAGCAGGCGCGCGACGGCTTCGCGCACCGACTGTTCGAGATCGTCCGTCTGCCGCAGCTCGGCAAGCAGCGCGCTCGCCTGGCGTTCCATCATCTGCAGCAGCGCGTCGTCCGGCTGGCGCAGCGGCTGCATGAGCAGGTGCAGCGGGAACGCGAGGCGGTTCACCGGCTGGCCGAATCGCACCGGGCAGCCGAAATAGTCGACGTACGGTTGTTCGTCGCCGGGCGACGGATGCACGAAGCAGACCTCGTCGGGCCCGTGATGCGTGCCGGTGATGTTGCGTGCGAACTGGACGATGGCCGTCAGCGCCACTTCGTCGACGAGCGGGCCGAGCGGCTCAGGCGCGTCGTGCCATTCGATCGCGACCGACGTCGCCTCGACCCGCACCTCCATGCGCGCGACGTTCGCGATCAGGTGTTCGTATTGCTGCCAGCGCGCGAGCGCGGCGCCGGCATCGCGGCACGCATGCAGCGCATAGCCGAGTGCACCGAGATGGGCCGGCGTGATTCGCTGGCCGACGTGCAGGCCGAGCAGCGGATCGTCGAGCGCGCGCACCGCGCATTCGAGCAGGCGCCGCCAGTGAGCGCTCGCATACAGCGTGAGCCCGCGATCGTCCTCGGGCGGCCGCGCCTCGCCGAGTACGCGCGCGGCATCCTTGCCCTGCTCGGACAGATAGTCGAACAGCAGCCGCACGTAGGTGCTCGAGTAGTAGACGCGCTGCGTCGATAGCGGGGAGGCGGCGGGCATGGCGGAAAGTGTCAAGTAATCGTCGGCAAGTGTCAACGCGGGACGACCCGCGCGCGACCATACTGCCGGTCAGTTCTTGATCGAGGCCGCGAACATGCCGACCGAGTTGACGACGTGGCTCCATGCGTTCCTGGGTAACGACGTGGACTGGAAGCAGGTGCTGCTGATCGGCATGACGCCGGTCTTCCTGATCGCGTTCGCGATCGAATACGCGGTGATGACCGGGCGCGGCCGCCGCGAGCCGTTTCGCTGGAAGGAGATCGCCGCGAACCTGTCGCTCGGCGCCGGCTATCAGGTGGCCGAGACCGTGATGGGGCTCCTGTTCACGGGCGCGATCTTCGCGTGGGTCTATCGGCACCGGCTGTTCGACGTGCCGGTGAACGGCTTCACGATCGTGCCGATCTTCGTCGTCGTGGAGTTCTGCTACTACTGGTTTCATCGCACGTCGCATCGCGTGCGCTGGTTCTGGGCCGCGCACGTGCCGCATCACAGCGGCGAAGTGATGAACTTCACGACGGCGATGCGGCAGTCGCTGCTGAACACGTTCGTCGGCGTGTTCGTGTTCTACCTGCCGCCGGTGTGGCTCGGCATCCCGCCGGCCGTCGTGCTGTTCCTGCTCGCGGTCGATCTCGCGTACCAGTACTTCGTGCATACCGAAGCGATCGGGCGGCTGCCGCGCGGGTTCGAGTACGTGTTCGATACGCCGTCGAACCATCGCGCGCATCATGGCCGCAATCCGCGTTACATCGACCGGAACTACGGCGGCGTGCTGATCATCTTCGATCGACTGTTCGGCACGTATGTCGAGGAAACGGAGCCGGTCGACTACGGGATCACGCAGCAGATTCGTTCGACCAACTTCCTGGTGCTCAACCTGCACGAATTCGTCGACATGTGGCGCGACGTGTTCGCACCCGGGCCCGTCCTGCAGCGGCTGAAACACCTGTGGATGCCGCCCGAATGGGAGCGGCCGGGGCATCGGCCGATCCATACGTGGAGTGTCGAGCGCAAGGGCGAGGAGGAGACGGCGACAACCTCGTGTGCGATGCCCGACGAGGATGCGTCGGCGCCAGGGCGCAAGATCGTACAAGCCACCGGTACGCGATCCGGCTAACCTGCGTGCTTTCCTCGGCGAAAGGCGCGGCGGGCAATGACGAAGAAAGTATTCTGGGACGATCCCTACCGGACGACGCTGGATACCGTCGTCAGCCACGTCGACGGCGATCGCGTGCGGGTGGACGCCACCATCTTCTTTGCGTTTTCCGGTGGGCAGGAAAGCGACGCGGGGTCACTGGGCGGCTATCCGGTCATCCAGGCCGACAAGCAGGCCCTCGACATCGTCTATACGCTGCCGCACGATCATGCGCTGAGCGTCGGCGATCGCGTGACCTGGCGCATCGACTGGACGCGGCGGTACCGGCTGATGCGTCTGCACTTCGCGGCTGAAATGGTGCTGCAGCTGGTCTATCGGCTCAGGCCCGGCATCGAGCGCATCGGCGCGCATATCGGTCAGGACAAGGCGCGCATCGATTTCGCGAGCGACACGAGCGTGGCGCCGCTGTTTCCCGAGATCGAATCGGCTGCAGCCGACCTGTCGAAGCGCGACCTGCGCATCGTGACCGATTTCAGCGATGTCGATGCGCAACGGCGGTTCTGGCGTGTCGACGGCTTCGCGACGATGGCGTGCGGCGGCACGCATCCGGCGTCGACCGGCGAGATCGGCATGCTGACGCTCAAGCGCAGGAATACCGGGAAAGGCAAGGAGCGGATCGAGGTGATGCTGGTCGAGCCGGAGAGCGCCGGCGGATAGCGGGGCGAGCGGGTGGCGTGATGCTCGGGAGGGCCCGCCCGAAAGGCGGAATGCCGTCGCCGATACGTGATTCGGCAAAGCCTTTGTTCCGCACATGTATATTGACGGTCCATGCATCGAATGGCCGGCGATTTCGCATGGCTTCGTTTGCAGGTCACCCTGCGACGCCTCGCCGACTGTCCGGATCGCGGCGCTCGCGGTGAAACATCCCGCGCAAGCATAAAAACAGCGAACATTCCGAGCCCGCGCATGAGCGATACCGAAATCGTATTTCAATTGAACGTGGAAGACGTGGTCCACGCTTACCGTCTGAATCTCTGGCGCAGATACAACTGGAAATATTTGCTCAAGACATTCGCGATCGTGGTGATCGCGTACATCGTCCTTTTTTTTGGTGGCTTCCGGGTGGTAACCGGCGCCTTGCTGGAATGGCGCCATGTCTGGTGGATAGCGGGAATCGCGGCGGTGGTTACGATCGGCGCGCCGCTGCTCAACCATCTGATGTTGCGCCGTGTCGCTCACAAGATCTACAGCCAGCAAAAAACACTCCACCAGCCGCACACGGTCATCTGGCGAAGTGACGGTTTCATCGTCGAATCGCCGACGTCGCACGAGGAATTTCGCTTTGCAGATCTCATTCACTGGAGTGAAGATCGTGATGCGATCCTGCTTTATCAGTCGGTGCTGATGTTTCGCTTCATACCGAAGCGGGTGCTGGCGGAGCCGCAGGTGGCCATCCTGCACCAAACGCTGCTGCAGAACGGTGTCCGCAAGATCTAGCAGCCGGTGAGCGCATGCTGAAACCCGGACGCATTGCGTCGTCCGGGCTTCGAACGGGTTCGTCGCAGGAGGCGTATCCCGCGTCACCTCACTGATACCCGTAACACTGCTTCAACCCCGCGTAGTCATAGAAGTGGCTGCCCGGCGCGATCTTCGCGCCGTCGCACGCGGCCTGGAAATCCGTTTCGCGCTCGTTGTACAGCATCTTCACGATGAGTCGCGAGCCGTTGCGGTAGACATCCCACTGCATGTTCGCAGCCATCGGTGACACCTGATCACCGCGCCACGGATTGCTCGCGTACGTGTAAGTCTGCGCCTGCGGCGTCGGCACGAACACGTTCTTCAGGTTCATGAGCGACGCGAACGGAATCACGATCTCCGCGTGCGTGAAGCGCAGCTTCGCGGCGCGGGTCAGGTCGCCGCGCGCGATCGCATCGACTTCGCCGAAGAAATCGTCCTGCAGGACCTTCGCCATCCGGTACGTGACGGGGTTCGCTTCCTGGATGCCGGGCCCCTTCTGGTAGTAGTCCTCGGCATCCTGCAGATACGCGAGATACTGCGCCTGCTCCGCGCCGATGTACTTTTCCATCGTGACGCCGCCGGTTTCCGCGGTCATCGCGGGCGCGACCTGCAGCAGGTTGTACAGCACGTTCACCGCATCGACGGCCGTTGCGATCTTCGTCTTGCCGTCGCCCTTCAGCGTGTTGGTGAACTTGCCGTCCGCCGACGTGAATGCGTAGGTGCCCGTGTTCGCGAACGTGTAGCCGTCGGCGCCGAGCTTCGCGATGAAGGCCTGCGACACGAGCGCGGACAGCACCGTCTGCGCGACGTCGGCCGCCTGTGGCGCGGCCTTGATCGCGTTGAGCTTCGCGGCCACCGTCGCGTCGTTCGCATAGGCCTGGTATGCCTGGCTTGCCTGGTAGGTCGCGTAGTACGGATTGCCGGTGTCGGTCACGAGATCGGTGGCCGGCTTCAGCGCGTGGAAATACAGCAGGAAGCGGTTGGTGCCGGCCGGCTGCGCGACCGGCGCGTTCGCGGGATAGCCGGACGGCGCGGCCGGCAGCGTGATCGCCGTGGCCAGCGCCGGCCGCGCGGCCACGAGCGACGCGGAGAAATACGTCGAGCTGTCGACCGCGCGATCCTGGCCCGAGTTGACGACGACGACCTGCCGGTTGCCGGCCGCGAACAAGGCGGGCAGCCGCTGCGCGAGCCGCGCGGCGAGTTGCTGGTGTTCGCGGATGCCGGTTTGCGTGAGATTGCCGTACCCGGGCGTCGAGATGCCCGCCACGCCATAGCCGAGCAGCGCATTGGCCTTCATCATCGCGTAGGTGTCGGCCTTGAGCTGCGCGCCGAGCGTGGTCAGTGCGCCGTCGGCCTCGGCCTTGACCAGCATCGCGTAGATCGCGCCGTCGTACTTGAAGCCTGACAATCCACGCGAGCCGTGGCGCGCGACGAGTTCCGTATAGACGGGCGCGTAGCCGGCGGGCGGCGCTTCGTACGTCGCGGCGTCCTGCTGCGGGCGGTACGGCGTCTTCGTCTGGTAGTAAGTCGCGGGTGTCGGCTTGGGCTGTGGCTGCGGTTGCGGTGCGGGCGTCGAACCGCTGTTGTCGGCAGGGGCCGCGGGTGGTGTCGAGTCGTCCCCGCCGCAGGCAGCGAGCAGCAGGCAGGTAATCGTGAGGGCGGTGGCGGTGCGGATCGGGCGTGTCATCGTGGCGTGCAACGGGCGGGACGAGGCAGGTTCGCGTCGTCCCGTCTCCGGGCGTGATTGGTCAAGCCCGGAAGTGTTGCAAGCGACTTTGACAGCAGAATGTCAGGATTCGGTCGGGCAATCGTCGGATTGCCGCGGGATCGTGGATGGCCGGCCACCGCCGGCCCGTGTGCCGGCGTTCAGTGCAGGCCGGCCGATGCGATCGAGCGCACGGTGTCGGTGATGTTCACGCAGCGCGACAGGCCGAAATGCTCGGCTTCGCGGCGCTCCGGTTCGCTGCTCGCAATCGCCACCGCGCGTTCGGGCGGCACGCCGAGTGCCTGCAGCGCGACGTCGAAGGGATGCTGGTTTGATCCGGAGTCCTGCTGATTGGCGTCCGTGACGACGACCGAGAAGCGGTCGAGGTTCGCGCGGCCGAACTGGCCTTCGAACATGTCGCTGAGCCGTGCGGCCGGCAGCGTCGTGACGAGACCGAGTCGATATCCTTCTTCCGATGCTCGGTCGAGCCACTGGATGATCGCGTCGCGTTGATGGCGCGATTCATGCGAATCCGGTGTTGCTTCGATTTGCGCGAATGCTGCGTCGAGACGGGTGACGATGGCTTCGATGACCACGGTGATTCCTCTTCAGAGACGTGATGATCCGTTCGCCGACGGGAATGCCACACACCTTAGCGTCGTTCCGGAAAACGCGACCAATTAATATTTATAGCCGACCCATACGATTCGACTAATGAATGGGGCGTCGAGCCAATGTGGGCGCGGGATGCGTTTCGCACGGTCTGTTCCGCGCGCATCGCATCGTATCGACGGCCTTCGATGTGATGCACCAGATTCGCGCACGTGGTGAATGCACCGCGCATGTGCATATGAAAAAACGGCATATCGAGCGATGCACGCCCGATATGCCGTCTTCCGATCCCGCGTATGAACAGGCGTGATCAGTGCAGCTTGATCGACGGCTGATTGCGGCTTTGCAGCCAGTGGCTCAGCGACTGGAACAGCGCACGCTTCACGCCGACCACGCTGAACAGGTGCTTGCGATACAGGAACTTGTACAGCCCGATCGCGGCCAGCCCGTCGACGATCAGCGAGCGCGAACGCACGCTGATGTCGGCCTGGTACACGGCGCCCGCATGCCCGAGCGACACGACGGTGCCCGCATCGCGGAACGTGAAGCCGTCCACCGGCTTGCCGGCGACGCGGCGCGCGAACGCGTTGACCAGGTACACGGCCTGCTGATAAGCGACCTGCGCGCGCGGCGGCAGGAAGCCGTTCGCGCCGCCCGTCGGGCAGGCGGCACAGTCGCCGAATGCATACACGTGCGGATCGTCCGGCGTCTGCAGCGTATCGGTCACGATCACCTGGTTCGAGCGGTTGAGCGCGATGTCGCCGATCTGCCTCAGGAACGCGGGGCCCGCCACGCCGGCCGCCCAGATCGTGATGTCGCTCGCGAGCCGTTCGCCGGTCGAGGTCGTCACGGCATCCGCGCCGACTTCCGCCACGCGGGTATCGGTCAGCACGTCGACGTTCAGCGCGCGAAGCTGCGCATGCATCTTGCCGGACAGCCGCTCGTCGAGCGCCGGCAGGATGCGCGGGCCGCCTTCGATCAACCGGATGTGCACGTCGCGCGCGGACACCAGCGCCTTGAAGCGGTACGTCGTCAGTTGCTGGATCGCATCGCGCAATGCCGCTGCCAGCTCGACGCCCGTCGCGCCCGCACCGATCACGTTGATGCAGATCGGCGCGGCACGCCGCGCGGGCTGCTGCTCGGCCAGGTGATTCGCCTTCGTGCAGGCCGCGAGGAACTTCCGGCGGAAATCCTCGGCCTGGTCGAGGTTTTCGAGCGGCAGCGCGTGGCGTGCCGCACCCGGCACATTGAAGAAGTTCGTCACGCTGCCGACGGCGAGCACGAGATCGTCATAGCCGAGCTCGCGCTGCGGCAGGATTTCCGTGCCGTCCGCGTCCTGCACGGCCGCGATCGTCGCGGTGCGTGCCGCGCGGTCGACCTGTTGCAGCGCGCCCTGCACGAAGCGGAACCCGTGGCGCTTCGCTTGCGCCGCGTATTCGATCGTGTGCGAGGCCGGGTCGCGATGGCCCGATGCGGCTTCGTGCAGCAGCGGCTTCCAGAAGTGCGTCGGATAGCGGTCGACAAGCACGACTTCGGCTTGCCCGCGGCGTCCGACCGTATCGCCGAGACGCGTGGCGAGGTGCAGGCCGCCGGCGCCGCCGCCGACGATCACGATGCGCGGCAGGCGCGGGGCGCGGTCCGTTGCAAGGTTGGGCGTGGTGTTGTCCATGTAGGGCTCCCGCTTTAATGACGATTCGGATGACATTGCTCAAGAACCGACGATATAGTTTCGAACCCACTCGAACAATTTAATGTTTATAAGCGACTCATATGTATTCACTTATAGGAAAGACCGCGACGTTCCGGCAGCTGAAGGCGCTGGACATGATTGCGCGGCTCGGCAGCGTGTCGCGGGCGGCCGAGGAACTGAACCTGACGCAGCCGGCCGTGTCGCTGCAGGTTCGCCTGCTCGAGGAGGCGGTGGGTGCCGCGTTGCTGCAGCGGGTGGGGCGCGGCGTGCAGCTGACCGCCGCCGGCGAGATCGTGTCGCGCTATGCGCGCGAGATCCTGCATCTGTGGAGCGAGGCCGGCGACGAAGTGGCCGCGCTGACGGGCGATCTCGGCGGCACGCTGCGGATCGGCGCGATCACGACGGCCGAGTACCTGATTCCGCCGCTGCTCGTGAAATTCACCGCGACGCGTCCGCATGTGAAGACTTATTTCAAGGTGGGCAATCGCGACGACATCATCCGCATGCTCGCCACGCATGAAATCGATCTCGCGGTGATGGGCAGCGCGCCGAAGGAACTGCGCACGCATGCGGTCGAGTTCGCGAAGCATCCGATGGTGTTCGTCGCGGCGCCTGGCCATCCGCTGATGCAGCGCAAGCGCGTCGCGCTGAAGGATCTCGAATCCGCGCACCTGCTCGTGCGCGAACGCGGCGCGGGGACGCGCTCGACGGTCGAGAGCCTGTTCAAGAACGCGGGTTACCGGTTCCATGTGGGCTCCGAACTGTCGAGCAACGAGGCGATCAAGCAGATGGCCGAAGCGGGGCTCGGCGTGGCGTTCCTGTCGTTGCACGCGTGTGCACTCGAACTGCGCACCGGGCTGCTCGGGCAACTGCCGTTCCCCGGCAACCCGATCGAGCGCGAGTGGTATGTGGTTACGCTCGCCGACCGGCGCATTTCGCAGGTCACGGGGCTGTTCCGCGATTTCCTGATCAAGCAGGGCGCGCCGGTGATCGACGGCGCGACGGTGGCGCCGCACGAGCGGCGGCGCAAGTAGGCGGATGCGTTGACCGGCCGGTCAGACGAGCCCGAAGTCGTCGTTGCTGTCGGGGATCGATGCGAGCAGCCGTTCGAGCCGAGTCCAGCCGACGATGCGCAGGCACCAGGCGATGACGGTGGCGAAGGCGGTGCGGTCGTTGCGGGGGCCGGACGAGGGGCGATTGGCGGCGGAAGGCGAGCGCGCGGTGAACGCGGCGCGTTGCACGAGGCACTGATGGGGCATGACGGTCTCCGTAGGTGTCGGATGGGGCCATCGTAAGCGGCGCGGCGTCCGCCGGCGCGCACGCAAGGATGGCCCTGAGCAGGAACGGATGATCTTTTTCTGCTCGACCCGGGGCGGGCCGCCGGCAGGCCCGGCAGACCGCCCGAAAACGCGTCACAATGCGCGTTCGACATCCCGATCCACTGGAGGAAGGCCATGAGCGATGCCATTCTCGCGGCGCCGACGGACAACGGCGTCCCGGTCAGCCTGCGCTCGAGCCGCGGGCTCGGCTGGCAGGGCTTCGGCGCGTCGCTGCTGGCCATCCGCGCGGGCACCTACCGGATTCCGGCGGCCGAGCATCACCGGATCGGCGTGCATATCGGGTCGCCCGTTCGCGCGGATTGCGTGTGCGACGGCGAGCGCGTGTCGCGCATCCAGGCGCATGGCGACGTCGACGTGATTCCGGCCGGCCTCCCCGGCCAGTGGACCGACAGCGCCGACTGCCAGATCCTCCATATCGCGCTCAGCGACACCTTCGTGCGGCGAACCGTCGAACAGCTCGAACTGAAGCCGTCGCAGGGGCAGATCCGCCGCCGGCTGCAGGTGCGTGACCCGCGCCTGCAGCACATCGCGTGGGCGATGGCCGCCGAACTCGAAGCGGAAGACGCGTCGGATCCGCTCTATGCGGAAAGCCTGTGCACGGCGCTCGTCGCGCGGCTGGTCGACGGCCAGCCGGCATTCCGCGAGCGCCGCCGCACGCTCGCGCCGAATGCGGCCGCGCGCGTGATCGACTACGTCGAAGCGAACCTCGACCGGCGCATGACGCTGGCCGAACTCGCGGCGCTCGTGTCGATCAGCGTGCCGCATTTCAAGGTGCTGTTCCGCGAAACGCTCGGGATGCCGGTGCACCAGTACGTCGTGCGGCGCCGGGTCGAGCGCGCGAAGGCGTTGCTGCTCGAAGGCCGGCTCAGCATCAGCCAGATCGCGCTCGAAGCCGGGTTCGCGCACCAGAGCCACATGGCGAACTGGATGAATCGCGTGCTGGGCGCGACGCCGACCGAGATTGCGCGGTCGGGGGCGCGGGGCGGGCTGCGGCTCGCGTATGACGGCGAAGGTAGCGGGCGTGGGGCATAGCGGTGCGATGGCCCCACCGGGGATGCGGGGTGTCCCGACAGAATTCATCTCTCTAGACTATGCGGTGATTGCCGGCTAAGAATTACAAGAGATATCAACAGAAATACCAACAGGCAACGGTGCATAGGCCGGACACGTCGAGGGAGCGCCGTGCGTCTCCCCGTGTTGCCGCCAGAAGCAAAAAATTCTGGAGAGTTGGAGACAAGTACGTTCTTTCGCTTGTCAGGCTTATCTGGCAAGGCTTCGACTATCTCCCACCTTATCTCCGGAACATCAAATTTCTTGGAGATAACGTTGGAGATAGCGGTTGGTCGAAAACAATACCGTTCGCTCCGAACTGACCGGCATCTGGAACGCTCCGCGCAAAGAATTTCCCCGGCCCCGCCACCTACCGGCCGCCGCGACAGAGTTGAAAAGGGGAGTCGCAAAGTTGGTTTGCCCCCTCACGGGCGTCGGTTTTCTGTTCGGTGAACCTGTCCTCATGCCGGCTGCCTAGATAGTCGGACTCGAGATTACTCGCCGCGGCGCGAAGTAAGGTTCGAGTTGATCCACGATGCCACGTCAGTGACCGGAATGGCGTGGCGTTGATTGAAGGTCCCACGCTTGTCCCAAGCGACGCCCCGCCCCTGAGCAAAGGCCGCACGATACTTCCGCATCATGTTGTTCGGGTCGTGCGCCAGCTCATCCAGCAAATACTGCTCGCTCCACACCGAACGGCTGAACTGCCGGCCCAGGCCCCCTTCCAGCTTGTCGGCAACGTCCCCATAAGTCACGGTGTCGCCGGCCAGATACACGATCTCGTTCCGGATACGGGGCTGGGCGAACACGATCGCGGCGGTCAGCGCACCGATATCATCGGGCGTTGTCAGCGTCACGGCGGTGTCGAGGCTCCCCAGCGCGTGGACTGCGTTGTTTTGCAGGTCGACGACACCGAATTCCGGCTCGAACAGGTAGCTCATGAACATGCCGGTCGAGATGATGACCCACTCGGTCTCGTGCTGACTGCGCAGAAATTCGCGCACGTCCAGCTGTGCGTCGAAGATGTCCTGCGGACTGCCGCGGCCGATCACGTCGAAATCGACCCCGAACTGCCATGGGAAGTACCGCGGGATGCGTGCCTGCAAGGCAGCCCGCGCCAACTTCATCGGCGTGTCGATTCCGGCTGTAATGCCCGCGCAACCGATTACCGTGTCATATCGCGCGAACAAGGCGGCGAGCTCATCGATGGAACTCTTCACGAAATCGCCAACGACGATCTCGATCCCGAGATCTCGAATCTCCGCGATATCATGCCGCTTGGCGGGTGCACTGGACTCGACGGCGCTCGCGCGTAGCAGTACGCTGATCTTCGCGCCTGCGACGTCCTTCGCTCGACGCGCAAGATTACGTAGCACCGGGAGGCCGAGTTCGCCGGCGCCGAGCACGAGAATGTTTTGAGACGTAGCGTTAGGATCTGTCTGGTTCATCGTCTAGCCTGCTGAGGATTGCGTTGCACGCAGTCTAGCGGTGCATGGACGTGTATGAAAGAAGGTACATGCGTGATACTGGGAGCCAGATAGTTGGATCGAGACGAACTTCTCCGATATTCGCAGACCGTGTGCGACGGCCTGCGAGACGACGATGACGGGCTGCGGCGGGAGGTGCTCGCGCACGCCGGAAGTCGTTGGTCGCTCGGTGTCATCCACACGCTCGGCGTGTACGGCAGGCTGCGCCACGCCGAAATCGGCAGGCGCATGCACGGGGTGACGCAGCGGATGTTGACGCGTACGTTACGACAACTCGAACGTGACGGCCTGGTGCTCCGTCACGATTTCGAAGAGGTGTCCCCTAGAGTCGAATACGAGTTATCCGACACGGGAATGGACCTGCTCGTTCGCATGGTGCCGCTGTGGACCTGGATCGTCGAGAATGCGGACCGCTTCCGCGAAGCGAGGCGGAGTTTCGACAGCCAGCACCGCGACGCGAACTCGTAGCTTGCCGGTTGTTGATTTTCCCTGGCCAGGGAAGGATTGGCGCCTCTGGACGATCTGATGCTGTCTGCTTGGTCTGGTCCAGCTTGACCAGGTGATTTGAGGCCCGGACCACTAAATTGCGGGCGACGTGATCGAATCGCGAACCCGCATGATCGTTTGGCGGCGCGTGCCGTAGCGTTTCGCGAGGCTTGCCACGCTTGCCCCTCCACTCAATTGCCGGCGCACTTCGTCCTGCTGTTGCTTGGTTAGCGCAGCCGGCCGCGCTCGTCAGATCGACACCGCCAAGTGCAAGGCAATGAATCCGAATTCCGCGATCTGCTAGCGCTTCGACCGTTGTGCGCACATCCATCGTGTTCCGGCCAAGTTCTATTTCTGAATTGCGGCGTCTGCCAATGTGTTAATCGCGATCGTTCAGTGGTGCGTCGCGGTATCGCATTTGCTCGGGCAGCACTGAGGCTTCCTATCGATGGTCGGGCCTGAGTGGGAGGGGCGATGAAACATGGCAATGGTTTGCGGGCTTGGCTGGTCTCCCGTCAGATCCCACGGCGATTGTCCAACAGGTTGTTGGACAATCGCCGCGTTCGTTCTCATCTGGAAGCCTCCTTGCCGCCCATCGTTTTGATGGGCTTGCAGAAGCGCAATGCCTTGGACGTGAGCGGTTCATCGATTACGGGTGTGTTGCTGCATGTGATCGGCAGACTATACGACTCAAAACGACGGGCGATGCGTCGGACAACTCGCGTGGCAGTCGCCACCTAGTCCGTCATCCTTTCCTGCTGTATTCATCTCTCCCTGCGCGCCGCTCCCGCCGCCCAACCTGACAATCACTACACTTTCTTCCCCCAAGGAGCGAATCGTGTTCGTGATCTTCGGTGCATCCGGCAACGTCGGCCAGTCGACCGTGACGGCCCTACGCAACGCCGGCCATCCCGTGCGCGCGGTATTGCGCGACGCACGCCATCGTGAACGTTTCGCGCAGCTTGGCTGCGACGTCGTGATCGCCGAGCTGACCGACGCGAACGCGGTCGCATCGGCAATCGACGGCGCGCGGGCCGTGCAGATCCTGTGCCCGGTGCCCGTGGCCGACCCCGATCCGGCCGCGACGATGACGCGGACGATCGACGTCGCGGCTGCCGCGCTCGCCGCCAACCCGCCGCCGGTGCTGCTCGCGCTGTCGGACTACGGTGCGGAGCGCGACGGCAATACGGGCATCACGCGGCTGTTTCATCACTTGGAAGAGCGGCTGAAGGCGATCCCGACGCACGTGACGCTGCTGCGTTCGGCTGAGCATCTGCAGAACTGGACGCGCATCCTGTCGGTCGCGCTCGGCACCGGCGTGCTGCCGAGCTTTCACCATCCGGTCGGCAAGGTGTTCCCGACGGTCTGGGCGCCCGATGTGGGTGTCGTCGCGGCGCGGCTGCTGCTCGATGCGCCGGAAGGCGGCAATGGTCCGCGTATCGTCAGTGTCGAAGGGCCGCGGCGGGTGAGCGTGACGGCGATCGCCGAAACGCTTGGCGCGGCGGCCGGCCGGGCCATCGTCGCGCATGAACTGCCGCGCGAGACGTGGGCCGCGACGCTGCTGCGCGCGGGCCTCAGCGAACGACATGCGCAGTTGATCGTCGATCTCTACGATGTGCACAACGCGGGGCAGATCGACGTCGAGGACGGGGTGTCGGAGCGGCTTTATGGCACGACGACGCTGGCCGATGCGCTCGCGCAACTGGTGCGCCAGCATGCGCGATAGCAGTGGCGGCGACGCGCGTTACCCATCACGCCCGCCGCCGCACCTTGTTCAGTACCGCATACGAAATCGACCCGATCACGATCCCCCAGAACGCGGCGCCGAGCCCGAGCCACGTCATGCCCGACGCGGTCGCGAGGAACGTGATCAGCGACGCCTCGCGGTGGTTCTCGTCCTCGAAGATCCCGTGCACGTTCGCGCCGATCGCACCGATCAGCGCGAGCCCCGCGAGGATCGCGACGAACGCCTTCGGCAGCGCGAAGAACACCGTGACGATCGTGCCCGCGAAGAGCCCGCCGATCAGGTAGATCGCCCCGTTCGCAAGCCCGGCGATGTAGCGCCGGTCCCGGTCTTCGTGCGCGTCCTTGCCGGTGCAGAGCGCGGCCGTGATCGCCGCGACGACGATCGTGATCCCGCCGAAGCACGCGACCACGAGCGACATCACGCTGGTCGCGGTGATGATCGGCCGCGCGGGCGTGTGATAGCCGGACACGCGCAGGATCGTCATGCCCGGCAGGAACTGGCCGGTGAGGCTGACGACGACGAGCGGCAGCGCGAGGCTGAGCGTCGTGCCGAGCGTCCATTCGGGCGCGATGAAGATCGGGTGCGCGAGGCTCGCCGACACGTTGCCGAGATGCGTCATCCCGAGCAGCGTCGCAAGCGCGGCGCCCGTCAGCAGCACGAGCACGATGCTGTAGCGCGGCAGCAGGCGCTTGAAGATCACGTAGGCGGCGATCATCCCGAACGCGAGCGCGGGCTGCTCCGACGCGGCGGCGAACGCATGCGTGCCGAACGGCAGCAGGATGCCGGCCATCATCCCGCACGCGATGCCGCGCGGAATGTGGCGCACGAGCCGGTCGAAATAGCCGGTCACGCCGATCAGCAGGATGATCAGCGCGGCCGTGATGTACGCGCCGACGGCCTGGTTGAGCGTCAGTTGCGGAAACAGGCCGACGAGCAGCGCGGTGCCGGGCGCCGACCACGCGGTGATGACCGGCACCTTCAGCTTCCAGCTCGCGAACAGGCCCGAAATGCCCGCGCCGATCGAGATCGCCCAGACCCACGACGACACCATCGCATTCGACGCATGGGCGGCCTGCGCGGCCTGGAAGAAGATCGCGAGCGGGCCCGCGTAGGAAATCAGTACCGCGAGAAAACCCGCGGTAATCGCGGAAACGGACCAGTCGTTGCCGATCGCGCGGATTGCGCCGGGCGGGGTGTTCGGTTGCATCGTCGTGGGGGCATGCGGCGCGCGGCCGGGAGCAGAGCCGGGGCGAATGATTGTTGGAAGCCCCGGACGAGCCGCCATTCTGGGCATTGCCGACGCAATTGGCAATGCGCGGGCGGGAGCAAGAATGTTGGCGTTTCGTAAGGAATGCGCGGCGGGGCGGACGAATCGTCGGCTCCGCCGCACGTCACGTGCTGATCTGCAGCACCTTGTCGACCACCGCCACCTTCACACCGCTCCCCGTCGACAACGACGCCGTGCCCTGATCGAACGGATGCACGGGCGTATCGGTCGGCGTCCACGCATGGCGCGCGAGCAGTTCGCGATACCCGCCGCGAATCACGAAGCCGCCGCACTTCCGCGCATACGCATCGCGGCGCATCCGGTACGCACGCGGCAGGTCGTACCACGGCAGCTTCGGCAGGTCGTGATGGACGAGGTGATAGTTGTTGTTCAGGTACAGCAGCCGCATCGCGAAGCCGGCTTCATTGATCGCGATGCGCGCCTTCGGATGCGGCGCGGCGCGGTGCTCGTACAGCGAGCGGATCATTGCCATCGACAGCGCGGGCCACGTGACCACGAGCAGGTAATACCACCACGGCACGCCGATCGCCCATTGCAGCCACGCGAGCAGCGCAACCACGCAGGCGATATGCATCGCCCACATCGGCAGATAGCGAAAGTCGCCGCGACGAAACGCGGCGAATGCATCGATGCACATCGCAAAGATGCTCAACGGCGGCCCCGCGATGAAACGTCCGATGAAGGTCTTGCGGGCGACCGTCAGCACGCGGCGCCAGCGCGGCAGCTGCGCCCAGCGTTCGCGCGTGACGTAGTTCGTTTCGGGATCGACGCCCGGCACGGTCAGGTCTTCGTCGCGGTGATGGTCGAGATGCGTGTCGCGATACAGCGTGTACGGATACCAGACCGTCAGCGGCGGATAACCGAGCAGCTTGTTCACGAGGGCGGAGCGTGTCGGGTGGCCGTGCAGCAGCTCGTGCTGTAGCGACAGGTGCCACGCACCGAGCAGGATCAGCGGCAGCGTCGCGGCCGCGAGCGACAGGGTGCCGTCGCGCACGAGCAGCAGCACGGCGAGCCAGCCGCCGTAGATCGCGACGACCAGCAGCCAGGTCGGCCACTCGGTGCGGGCGGTGAAGCGGGTGTCGAGCGCGGCGATCGCACGCGCGTGGTCGACGTCGAAGTATTCGGCCATGGCGTTGAGGCGGATTGAACGGGCAGTGCGGGGAACGAGCGGTTGAACCGGTGCGCTCGGCCCGGGTGCGCAGGTGTCTCGCGGATCACGGTCGGCCTGTCCGTTATCACGTGCGGTAGCGATGCTCGGGCAGGCATCAGGACGGTACCGGGATCGCACCGCGCGGCCAACCAATCGATTCGCATTTGCTTATCGTCGAGCGGCCGATAAGCTTCGGGCGTGCTGCGCGACGATCAGCCCCCGTTTTACAGAGATCGAACCGGGTTCCGTTGTGCGAGCGTCGATGCGTAGAATGCCCGCATGAGCCCCTGGATCGCTGCCCTGCCGATGTACAACGTGACGCCGCGCCACGATGCGCTGTGGCGCGCCCTGCTGCGCGACGCGCTCGATGCGTTCGCGAACGCGGGCGGGCCTGCCGATGTCACGCTTCCCGACGAACCCTTCGCCGACCTGCACGCGCTGTGGCGGCGCGACGATCTGCTGCTGTCGCAGACCTGCGGCTACCCGTACCGGATGCTGGGCTTGCGCGATGTCGTGCGACTGATTGCAACACCCGTGTTCGATGCGGACGGTTGCCACGGCGCACACTACAGCAGCGTGCTGGTCGTATCGGCACGCGCGCATGCGGGCGGCGCGACGACGCTCGCCGCATGCCGGGGGCTGCGGGCCGCATTCAACGGTAGCGATTCGCACAGCGGGATGAACGCGCTCCGGCATGCGGTGGCGCCGCATGCGCGCGACGGACGATTCTTCGGATCGGTTGCAGCGCTCGGCTCGCACCTGAACGTGCTGCGTGCGCTGGCTTCAGCGGAAGCCGATTGCGCGGCGATCGATTGCGTGACGTTAGCGTATGTGCGCGACGCGTTGCCCGAATTGCTGGAGGGCATCCGGATCGTCGGGATGACGGCCTCTGCGCCGGGTTTGCCGCTCATCGCATCGCGCGCGCTGCCGGAGTCGCAGGTCGCTGCGTTGCAGGATGCGCTGGACGTCGCGGTGGCGGCCGATGCGGAACGGGCGCGGGTGCTACGGCTGACGGGATTCGAACGGCTGCTGCCAGCCGATTACGACACGATCGAGCGGTTCGAGCGCGAGGCAGCCGCGCATGGGTATCCGGCGCTGGCGTAGCAAGCAGGCGATGCGGGCGGCTTGACGGGGCGGCGGCCGATTGCCGAAAGCGGGGCGACGGCCGCAGGTTGTCCGGGGCGATGCAAGGTCAGGGACAGATTCAGGTTCGGCTTAGGCGCCACGGCGCGGCGATGCCGCCGCGACGCCTTCACGTTACCGCTTATTCTTCGTCCATCAACCGGACCTTGACCCGCTTGCCCTTGATCTTCCCGGCATTGAGCTTGCGCAGCGCATCGCGCGCCACGCCGCGCTCGAGCGCGACATAGGTCGAGAACTCGGTCACGTTGATCTTGCCGATCTGCTTGCCGTCGAACCCGGCGTCGCCGGTCAGCGCGCCGAGCACATCGCCCGGGCGGATCTTGTCCTTGCGCCCGCCGAGGATCTGCAGCGTTTCCATCGGCGGCGTCAGCACGCCGTCGTCGGCCGGCGTCAGTTCCGCGAGCGGATGCCATTCGACGTCGCGCTTCTGCGCCTGCTCGATCGCACCGACGCGGCCCATCTCGTCCATGCTCGCCAGGCTCAGCGCCCAGCCGTCCTGGTCCGCGCGGCCGGTGCGGCCGATACGGTGCACGTGTACTTCGGGGTCGGGCGTCACGTCGACGTTGATCACCGCCTCGAGCTGCGCGATGTCGAGCCCGCGCGCGGCGACGTCGGTGGCCACCAGCACCGAGCAGCTGCGGTTCGCGAACTGGATCAGCACCTGGTCGCGCTCGCGCTGGTCGAGCTCGCCGTGCAGCGCGAGCGCGTGGAAGCCCTGCGCGTGCAGCACGTCGAGCAGGTCGCGGCACTGCTGCTTCGTGTTGCAGAACGCGATCGTGCTTACCGGCCGGTAGTGGTTCAGCAACTGGCCCACCGCATGCAGCCGCTCGTCTTCCGTTACTTCGTAGAAGCGCTGGCGGATCTTGCTGTCGTCGTGGCGCTCTTCGAGCTTGATTTCCTTCGGGTTGCGCAGGAACTGCTGGCTCAGCTTCGCGATGCCGTCCGGATAGGTCGCGGAGAACAGCAGCGTCTGGCGCGTGGTCGGGCACATCCGCGCGACCTTCGCGATGTCGTCGAAGAAGCCCATGTCGAGCATCCGGTCGGCTTCGTCGAGCACCAGCGTGTTCAGCGCGTCGAGCTTCAGGTTGCCGCGATCGAGGTGATCCATGATGCGGCCCGGCGTGCCGACGACGATATGCGCGCCGTGCTCGAGGCTCTGCGCCTGCGGGCGCATCGGCGTGCCGCCGCACAGCGTCAGCACCTTCACGTTCTCTTCGGCGCGCGCGAGGCGGCGCACTTCCTGCGCGACCTGGTCGGCGAGTTCACGCGTCGGGCACAGGATCATCGCCTGCACGTCGAAGCGGCGCGCGTCGAGGCGCGCCAGCAGCGCGAGCGAGAACGCGGCGGTCTTGCCGCTGCCCGTCTTCGCCTGCGCGATCAGGTCCTGGCCGGCCAGCGCGACCGGCAGGCTCGCGGCCTGGATCGGCGTCATGTCGACATAGCCGAGCTGCGCGAGGTTGGCGAGCGTGGCGGGCGTCAACGACAGCGCGCTGAACGGCGTGGCGGTCGGCTGGGTCATTCCAGGTCTCCGAGGTAGGGGCGGCCTTCCATCTGCTCGTAGACGACCTTGCCTTCGTCGTCCTCGAAGCGTTCGAGGTAGTTGCGCGCGCCGCATAGCGGGCAGCGGAACAGCAGCCCCTGGCCTTCGTCCTTAATGACGACGTCGGACTGCTCCCACGGCGTGCCGCAGCTCTGGTTTCGGCAGGTAAACACGGTCTTTCTCCAGCTGAATTCGGTTGATGGCGCGCCCGGGCGGGCGCGGCAACGGCGGGCGGCGCTCGCGCGGCTTGGGCGCGGGCCGCACCGGGCGTCGCTTGGATTGCGTCGATGCGGATGATGGATCGGGCGGCGACAGGGTCGCGCGTGCCGCAATTCTAGCGGAAGCGGGCGGCCCGCCGGGCGGTTTCGCCCGCGACCCGCCAAGAAAAACGGCCGCCCCGGAGGGCGGCCGTGTCGTGCGGCGCGAGAGTGTCGCGCGGCGCTCGGCGCGTTACAGCGCCATGTCGGTCGCCGCCTTCGCCGGGCGGGCCGGCGCGGTGCCGGTGGCCTGCGACGGCGTGCCGAGGTCGATCTTCGGCGGCGGCGACAGCTGCAGCACGTCGCTGGTGGTCGTCCATTCCTCGACGACCTTCGCCGGGCTGTCGTTCAGCTTCGTGCCGTAGCTCGGCACGATCTGGCGGATCTTCTGCTGCCACTCGGGCGTCGCGACCTTGTCCTTGAACACCTTCTTCATCAGGTTCAGCATGATCGGCGCGGCCGTCGACGCGCCCGGCGATGCGCCGAGCAGGCCCGCGATGCTGCCGTCCTGCGATGCGACGATCTCGGTGCCGAGCTTCAGCACGCCGCCCTTGACCGGGTCGCGCTTGATGATCTGCACGCGCTGGCCGGCTTGCCACAGGCGCCAGTCTTCCTTCTTCGCGTTCGGGAAGTACTCCTTCAGCGCGTTGAAGCGGTCGTCGTCGGACAGCATCAGCTGGCCGGCGAGGTACTGGACCAGCGGGAATTCGTCCACGCCGACGCGCATCATCGGCGCGACGTTGTGCGTGTTGGTGCTCTTGAGCAGGTCGAAGTACGAACCGTTCTTCAGGAACTTGGTCGAGAACGTCGCGAACGGCCCGAACAGGATGATCTTCTTGCCGTCGATGATCCGCGTGTCGAGGTGCGGCACCGACATCGGCGGCGAGCCGACCGACGCCTTGCCGTACGCCTTCGCCAAGTGCTGCTTCACGACTTCGGGGTTGTCCGTCACGAGGAACGAGCCGCCGACCGGGAACGCGCCGTAGTCCTTCGCCTCGGGGATGCCCGATGCCTGCAGCAGGTGCAGCGCACCGCCGCCCGCGCCGATGAACACGAACTTCGCGTCGACCGACTGCGCCGGTTCATCCGAGTGCAGCTTGACCCAGCTCACGTGCCACGTGCCGTCGGCATTGCGCGAGATCTCGCGCACTTCACTCGACAGCGACAGCGTGAAGTTCGGCTGCGTCTTCAGGTAGCCGACGAACTGGCGCGTGATCTCGCCGAAGTTCACGTCGGTGCCGATCGGCGTCCACGTCGCCGCGACCTTCTGGTTGCGGTCGCGGCCTTCCATCATCAGCGGCACCCACTGCTTGATCTGGTCGTAGTCTTCCGAATACTGCATGCCGCGGAACAGCGGGCTCGCCTGCAGCGCTTCGTAGCGCTTCTTCAGGAAGCGGACGTTGTCGTCGCCCCACACGAAGCTCATGTGCGGCGTCGAGTTGATGAACGAATGCGGGTTCTTCAGCACGCCCTGCTTGACCTGCCACGCCCAGAACTGGCGCGAGATCTGGAACGACTCGTTGATCTCGATCGCTTTCGAGATGTCGATCTTGCCGTCCGCCTTCTCCGGCGTGTAGTTCAGTTCGGCGAGCGCCGAGTGGCCGGTGCCGGCGTTGTTCCAGCCGTTCGAGCTTTCCAGCGCGACGCCGTCGAGGCGCTCGACCATCGTCATCGACCAGTCAGGTTGAAGCTCGTGCAGCCAGACGCCGAGCGTCGAGCTCATGATGCCGCCGCCCACCAGCAGGACGTCGACCTTCTTCGTATCGGCGGCATGCGCGGACGATGTCGCGACGCACAGCGCGAGCGCCGACAGTATTACCCGTAACGTTTTGATCACAGCAGATCCCTTTTTCAACTTGAATGCATCGGTTTGCCAAGCCGCCCGGCGCGGGTGTCGATCGCGGTGAAACACGGATCCGGAGATCCGGACACGCGAATCCGGAATTCCGGATCGACGCCGCACGCCGTTGCATTTGCGCACGCGAAGCCGTCGGGAAGGACACCTTCGGATCGGCTGCCTGCGGGCAGGCAAGCGCCTGCGTCACAGTGGCGCACAACGCGCCCGGGCCCTTGCGGCAAGCCTGAGCGGAAGACGCTTCAGGCTGCGTGGAAAGAGGCCGCGCGCGACGCGTTTTGCGGAGGCGGGGTGGCAAGGGGCGCGTAATGTAACCGAACTCGTTTGCTGTGTCACAAACGAAAAAAGCCGTTGTTTTTGTGGGGTTTTTTGTGTGTCCGGGTTTCCGGAATGACGGTCGCGGGAAGCGGGAAAGCTGGGGATAACTGCGCGGGATCGGGGGTGTCGGGCGCGGCGTCGCACCGCGTCCCGATCACGTCATGCCATGTTGCGTCACTTCGCGAAATTGTTCCGGCAGAACTGCTCGTACGCCTGCGCCGAATTCGCGAAGCCCTTCTGCTTCGCGAGTTCCCAGGGGCGCTCGCATTGCTGCGTTTGTTCGCACCACGAATAGCCGGCCGACGGGATGCAGCCGTGCGGATCGCGATCGCTGCCGGGCATCGGCGGCGGGGGCGGCGCGGCAGCCTCGGCCGGCGCCGACGCGGCGGCCGGCTCGGTGGATTGCGCCGCACAGGCGCTCAACGCGAGCGCGCAGGCCATGGCGGCGGCCAGCGAAGCAGACGGAAGAAGACGTTTCATCAGGTAGCGCTCCATGGGATGACGATCGACAACGGATGCCCGGGCACGGGCGCGGAACAGCATGAACGGTCAGTCGCCCGGCACCGGCACGCGCGACGAGAACTTCACTTCGCGCAACGCGAGGCTCGACTGGATCGACGACACCCCGGCCTGCTTGCGCAGCACGTGCTCGACGAATTCCGCGTACGCGTCGAGATCGGCCGCGACGACCTGCAGGATGTAGTCGGCCGCGCCGGTGATCTTGTGGCAGGACGTCACTTCGTCGTGACGCCGCATCACGTCCTCGAAGTGATCGGAATCCTGGCCGGAATGCATGTTGAACGTCACCTGCACGAACGCGAACACGTTCATGCCGAGCGCGCGCCGGTCGAGGTTCGCCTGGTAGCCGGTGATCACGCCTTCGTCCTCGAGCCGCTTGCGGCGGCGCCAGCACGGCGTGACGCTCAACGACAGCTTCTCGCCGAGCGTCGCGTTCGACAGCGCGCCGTCGTCCTGCAGCAGGCGCAGCATGGCGCGGTCGACGCCATCCAGTTCGGCCGAAGCGCGATTTTTGCTCATTTCCGGGAATCCGTAGGCGGTTTTCTCAAAATTGTACGAAACGCGCGGGTCGAAAGCAAAGCTATTGCCGGTTGCCGTCAATAAACTGTTGCCACCCTCACTGCAACGCTCAACCATGCTTACGGTCTACAGCAGCGATCACCAGCTGCATCGCGGCGTCGAACTGAAGGACGGCGCGATCACCGATTCGTTCGAAAACCCCCTTCGCGCCGAAACGGTGCTTGCGCAGGTGCGTGCCGCCGGCCTCGGCGACGTGATCGCGCCGAAGCCGTTCGACCGCGCCCACTACGCGGCCGCGCACAGCGCCCGCTACGTCGACTTCCTCGCCGGCGCATGGGACGAGTGGGCCGCCACGGGCCGCACCTGCCAGGCGCTGCCGCTCGTGTGGCCGGTGCGCGCGATGCCGGCCGCAGCCACCGCGCCCGCGTTCATCGACGGCAAGCTCGGCTTCTACGCGATGGACGCGGGCGTGCCGATCAACGCCGGCACGTGGGATGCCGTGAGCGCGAGCGCGAACTCGGCGCTCACCGGCGCCGACCTGCTGTCGAGCGGCGCGGCGCGCGCGGCGTTCGCGCTGTGCCGCCCGCCCGGCCATCATGCGGGCCGCGAGTACATGGGCGGTTATTGCTACCTGAACAACGCGGCGATCGCGGCGCAGCACTGCGTCGCACAGGGCGCCGCGCGCGTCGCGGTGCTCGACGTCGATTTTCATCACGGCAACGGCACGCAGGACATCTTCTACGACCGCGCGGACGTGCTGTTCGCGTCGATCCACGGCGAGCCGCCGGTGTCGTACCCGTACTTCTCCGGCTACGCGGACGAGCGCGGCATCGGCGCGGGCGAAGGCTTCAACCTGAACCTGCCGCTGCCGAAGGGCACGCTGTGGGACACCTACTCGGCGGCGCTCGACCACGCGGCCGCCGCGATCGCCGCGCATGCGCCCGACGCGCTCGTCGTGTCGCTCGGCGTCGATACCTTCGAGCACGACCCGATCAGCCATTTCCGGCTGCGTTCGCCCGACTACCTGCGCATCGGCGCGGCGCTCGCGCGCCTGGACGTGCCGACGCTGTTCGTGATGGAAGGCGGCTACATGGTCGACGAGATCGGCATCAACGCGGTCAACGTGCTGCTGGGATTCGAAGGGCGCGCGTAACGCGCGGCGCCGCAGCCGTGCCGCCGACGGGGATGCGGCCCGCGGTGCGGGACGCGCTGCATCACTGACCGAAACCGATTCGTCATCCGAACCACAACCCGTCCCACATCGAACGGGGCCCACAAGACTGACCAGGAGACAGACATGCTTCGACATTCCATGACGGCATTCGCGGCAGCGGCGGCGCTCACGTGCGCGCTGTCCGCACACGCGGACGAGATCGTGCGCATCGGCCACGTCGCACCGCTGACCGGCGCGATCGCGCACCTCGGCAAGGACAGCGAGAACGGCGCGCGCCTCGCGGTCGAGGAAATCAATGCGAAGGGCCTGACGATCGGCGGCAAGCAGGTCACGCTGCAACTCGACGCGCAGGACGACGCGGGCGATCCGCGCACCGCGACGCAGGTCGCGCAGCGGCTCGTCGACGACAAGGTCGTCGGCGTCGTCGGCCATCACAACTCGGGCACGTCGATTCCGGCGTCGCGCGTCTATCGCGACGGCGGCGTCGTGCAGATCTCGCAGGCCGCGACCAACCCGACCTACACGCAGCAGGGCTTCAAGACGACCTATCGCGTGGTGGCCACCGACGCGCAGCAGGGGCCGGCGCTCGCGATGTATGCGGCGAAGAACCTGGGCATCAAGACGGTGGCGGTGGTCGACGATTCGACCGCGTACGGCCAGGGCCTCGCGACCGAGTTCGAGAAGGCCGCGAAGGCCGCCGGAATGAAGGTCGTGTCGCGCGATGCGACCAACGACAAGGCGATCGACTTCCGCGCGATCCTCACGAAGATCAAGGGCGCGAATCCGGACGCGATCATGTACGGCGGCATGGACGCGACGGGCGGGCCGCTCGCGAAGCAGGCGCGCCAGCTCGGCATGCGCGCGAAGCTCCTCGCCGGCGACGGCGTGTGCTCGACCGATCTGCCGAAGCTCGCGGGCCCCGCGTCCGACAACGTCGTGTGCTCCGAGGCCGGCATCGCGCTCGAGAAGATGCCGGGCGGCGCGGCGTTCGCGAAGCGCTACGAAGCGCGTTACCACCAGCCGATGCAAGTGTATGCGCCGTTCTCGTACGACGCCGTCTACATCATCGTCGACGCGATGAAGCGCGCGAACTCGACCGATCCGGCGAAGGTGCTGGCCGCGATGCCGGCGACCGACTACAAGGGCGTGATCGGCGAGACGAGCTTCACGCCGCAGGGCGACCTGAAGCACGGCGCGATCTCGGTGTTCACGTACAGGAGCGGCAAGAAGGCGCTGCTCGATATCGTGAAGATGTGATGCGGCAGTGACGTTGCATTGACGTCGCGAAGGCCGCGAAGCAGGCGGTGCTTCGCGGCCTTCGTCGTTTACAGCGCGTGCGTTTGCGCGCGGTCGGCGCGACGCTCCGCGTCATGCACGATGTGCAGCTCGCGCGTGCGGATCGGCAGTGCGCAGTTCGCGTCCGCGAGTGCCTTGCGAGCCTGCCGCGCCAGACGCCAGCGCATGTCCCAGAACTTGTCGGTGTGCGTCCACACGCGAACGTTCGCGATCGCGGTGCTGTCGTCGAAGCGCATCACCATCACGTTCGGCTCCGGATCCTGTAGCACGTCGGGGTCGGCGAGCGCCAGCTTGCGCAGCGCGTCGAGCGCGCGATCGATATCGTCATGCACCGACACTTCCACTTCGAGATCGAGGCGGCGCGTCGGGTTGCGCGTGTAGTTGCGGATCGAGCTGCCCCACAGCGCGCTGTTCGGCACGTATTCGCAGATGCCGTCCGGCTTCGTCAGCCGCGTCATGAAGAGCCCGACCTCATCGACGGTGCCCGCGACGCCCGTGCCGCCGTCGATATAGTCGCCCACCTTGAACGGCCGCAGCAGCAGAAGCATGATGCCAGCCGCGATGTTCTGCATCGTGCCCTGCAGCGCGAGCCCGATCGCGAGGCCGGCCGCGCCGAGCACTGCGACGATGCTCGCGGTTTCGATGCCGAGCTGCGACAGCGCGCCGACGATCGCGACGATGCGGATGCCCCACACGGCGACGTCGCAGAGGATCGGCCGCAGCGTGTCGTCGACGCGCTCCTTGTTCGAGAGCAGACGGTTCAGCCAGTTGCCGATGCGTTTCGACAGCCACCAGCCGGCGACGAGCAGCGCCAGGCCGGCGCACAACTTGAGGGAGAGGGTGGACAGCGCGTTCCACAGGAACGTCCAGCGTTCCGGATGTAGTTGATCGAGAAACATTAACGGGATTCCGGGTTGAAGAAACGATGCGTGACGCGTGGCGTGCCCGCCGTGGTCGGGCAGGCTTGCGCTCACGCGCCGGGCAGCGTTCGACTGTACACGGCACACAATGGTTCGCCCGAACGGGTGGGGTCGAATGCCGCGTGGCCGTGCCGTCAGGCCGCGAAATCGAGGTTTCGTTTTTGTACTAAGCGACTTTTCCATCAAATGAGACTAGTCCTATTCAGCAGCGTCGAGCGCGCCGCTACACTCGTTTTCACGTTGCCGGGTCGCGACGATCGTTCCTCCGCGATACCCGGTTCTTTCCCGATTTTTTACTGACAGACAGCGAGTGACGACGTCATGCGGTTAGACCTGCGTTTCCGTCTCGCACGCGAACAAGGTCAACCCGCACAGCGCGGTGTTCAGGGTTTCCCGATGCGCCGCGCGTTGCTGCGCGGTGTCATCGCGGCGGCCTGTGTGGCCGGCGCACCGGGTGCGGTGGCAGATGCGTCGCACGACGCCGCGCCGTTTTCGCCCGTGACGGCCGACCTTGTCGACGTGCCCTTTTTCAATGCCGCGCGCACGACGTGGGGCGGCTTGCACGCATCGACGGCCGCGCCGCTCGACGTTGCCTACACGTCGCATGCGTCGACCGCGTTAGCCGCGCCGACGGCCGGCGAACGCGACGACCCCGTGGCGCGCTTCGGTGCCTGCGTGGCTTACCGCGTGCTGTGCGACGCGGCGCGCGGGGCAGTCGAACGCGCGTACGCGTCAAGGTTCGATTACGGTCTTGCGTCGGCGTTGCCCGTGACGGGCGAGCCCGCCGCGTTCGAACGGCGTCCCGTCGATCTTGCCGCCGCCGAGCCGTTCATGTTCGAGCAAGCCGAGCACGGCGCGCGGGCCGGCGCGATCGTCGGCAGCCTGCACGCGTCGCTGGCGCGCGCCGATCTGCCGGCCGGCATTGCCGCGCAGGTCACCCGCCTGCTCGTCGGTCGCATCGACCTGAAGCAGCACGGCGCGCTTGGCGATACGTTCCGCGTCGCCTACGAACCGGACAGTGAGGCCAAACTGCCGGGCGGCGTGCGCGTGACGGCGCTCGAGCTTCGCTTGCACGGCCAGCACGTCGCGGCCGTGTGGTTTGCGCCCGATGCCGGCTCGCCGGGCGCCTATTACGACCTCGACGGCATGCCCCTCGCCGGCGCGCGGTTTGCGATGCCCGTCAGCGCAAACCGGATCAGCTCGCATTTCGGTACGCGCGTGCATCCGGTCACCGGCGCACGTCACGTGCATTCCGGCGTCGATCTCGCGGCGCCGGCCGGGCGTGCGGTTCACGCGTCGGAGCGCGGCGTCGTCTCGTTCATCGGCAGCGAGCCGCGCGGCTACGGCAAGTACGTGGTGATTCGTCATGACGGCGGTTATGCGTCGTACTACGCGCACCTGTCGGCATTCGAGCCGACGCTGCGAACCGGCATGCGGGTTGCGCGCGGCCAGCGTGTCGGCGCGGTCGGCAGCACGGGTACGGCCACGGGGCCGCATCTGCACTTCGAAGTCCGCAGGCATGCCCGTCTCGTCGACCCGGTCGCGCTGGTGCAGGCGGGCAAGGCAGCGAAGCTGAAGGGCGAACGGCGTGTTGCGTTCAATCGCGTGGTAGTCGATGCACGCACGCGCCTGGCTTCGGCTGGGTGGTCGCAGCCGGTGGCGATGTCGGAGCCTGCCGGATCGCGCGCGGGTTGACGGTTGGCGCGGTGCCGCCGGCCGTGGCGAGCCACGCCGCGGCCGATCAAGGCAAACCGCTTACGCAGCCGGCTCGACAGGCAACCAGATTTCCAGCACGCCGGCGCCCGTCACCGGATCGTAGTCCGCGCTGTAGCGCTCGAACTCGGGCGCGTCGACCGCCTTGAATCCTGACGTCGGCAGCCAGCCGTTCCAGATGCTGTAGAACGTCTGGTGCAGCGTGGAGATATGCCCGACGTGTTCGAAGACCGCATACCGCTGCGGTTCGAGTTCGATCCAGCGAAAGGGCGTGGGCAACCGGTCGCGGCTCGTCACTTCCACGCCCGCGATGTATTCGAAGCTGCCATCCGCATCGGGGTTGCAGCACACGCCGTAGGTCACGTCGTCGACCTGGCCGGGAAGGGTACCGATGTATGGGATGAACGCTTGCCACAGCGCCGGAATGCCTTCGTTGGTTTCGAAGGTGTAGCGGTCGCTCATGCCGGCGATCAGCCGCTTGCCGGTGGTTTCGAAGCGTGACGGTACAACGTCGATGATCTTCAGTTCTTTCATGCGAAGCGGCTCCACTAGTGACAACCCGTCAAGGGTGCGCCGTGCCCGCACGTCTTCGGGCGTGATGCCGAAGCATTCGCGGAAGGCGCGCGTGAACGCCTCATGGGAGCCATAGCCGGCATCGAGCGCCACCTGCAGGATGTCCGGCGCGCCTTGCGCCAGCGTGCGTGCCGCACGCGTCAGCCGCCTCGCCCGCACATAGCGCATCACCGGCCAGCCTGTGTTCATCGAGAACAGGCGCGAGAAGCCGAAGCGCGACATGTCGCAATTGGCGGAAATCCTGTCGAGCGTCAGTTCGCGGTCCAGTTTGGTTTCGATAAACCAGAGTGCTTGTCCTACCGGATTCATGGCTTTCCAATGAGCGTGTCGGGCGGACTATATGGTATCGGCGGCGGGGGCGTTTGATCGTTCTTGCAGGGGGGGGCGGGGCGCGGGCGGGCAGGGGCGTCCACGCGGATCGCCACGCCGGGCGGCGTGGCGATGAGGGGTTGCAGCGTGACACCGCTCAGCCCAGCGGCCAGTTCAGGAACACGATGCCGTCGTTGTAGTCGTCGTCGGCGCCGTCTTCCGAGCCGACGATCCCGAAGTACGACTTCTTGAAGAGGTCGACCTGCCGCGAGCCGAGCCGCGACGGCTTGCCGTTCGCCATCACGATCACGCGCACACGCCCCTTGCCGGAGTCGAGCACCTTGGTGCCGAGGTTCTGGTCCTGCACGCCGGCGCCCTTGAACGTGGCGGCCGGTTTCGGGTTGTCGTCGATGTAGATGTCGATCGTCTGGTCGTTCGCGGCATTCGTGAGCGCGGTGACGCCGAACTTGATGTTCGGCGGCAGATTGAACGTGCCGTCGCGCTCGCCGCTGCCACCGATCGTGCCGCTACCCGAGCCGCCCGCGCCGCCCGGGTTGCCGCCCGCGCCGGTTTCGCCGCTTCCGCTGCCTGACGACGATTGCGCGGCGGTATCGCCGATCGCGGACAGGCTCGCGTACGAATCGATATGCATCGCGCTGCCGCGCACGCTTTTCCACTGACCCTTCACGAACGTGACGCCGGTGCCGACGTCGATCGTCGCGACGAGCGTGAACGGCATGCGCCCGGTGGCTTCGGGCACTTTCGACGAATAGGTGAAGCAGCCGTCCGCGACGACGCCCTTGTTGGTCGCGATCGCGAAATAGATGCCGGGGAAGTTGTTGCCGGTCGCGTACGGCGTCGGCACGTTGAGGATGACCTGCAGTTTCCCGTCTCGAATCTCTGCCTTGGCGATGTCGATGTACAGGCCCGGGATGTCGACGTAGGTTTCCGAGGTCGCCACGGGTGCGCTGACGATCGAAGCCGAAAGGAGGGGCATGGATGTCTCCGTTGGTAGGGCGGGTTTCGATGCAAAAAGGGGGCGGTGCCGCTGAAGGCGGCGCGCAACCGCCGGCCGGCCCGGAGACGGCCGGCGGGGGGGGGCGCGTCAGGTGCGTCGTCAGACGCGGGTCAGGTCAGCCGATCGGCCACTGGAGCACGACGATGCCGTCGTTGTAGTCGCTGTCGTGGCCGTCTTCCGACACGACGATCCCGAAGTTGACCGTGTACGGCGAGCCGTCGGATTTCTTGCCGTTGATCGGCGCGAGGCGCGCGTCGGTGGCCGACGGCTTGCCGTTCACCGACACTTCGAAGCGGATCTTGCCGTTGCCGGAATTCAACGTCGCTTCACGCGTGCCGTCGCGCGTCGTCAGCTTGTGATACGCGGCGGGTTCCTTGCTGTCGCCGATAAACAGCTTGATGTGCTGCTGCTCGGCGGCATTCGCGAAGAAAATCGCGCGGAAATCGGTATTCGGCGGAATCGAAAACTCGCCGGCGCGATTGGATGACGTTTGAGAATCGGCCATGCTTTCCTCCTGAGGAATGATGGATAAGGCTTCCAGCTGTGTCGCGCAAACGTTTGCTGTTTGAAATGCGACGTACCGAGCATGCCGAAAAATAAATAAAAAAATAATCGCCGGGGAATGGCCATTGTTCAGCAAACCGAAAATGGCGGTTAATCGATTTAATGAACTGCGTTTAATCGAAGGTATTTCGATATATTCGAGAAACTATATCGACGGGCGTATCGATTTCCTGAACGATGCGCGGTTGCGCGGGCGGGGCGGGATGGGGGGAGGCGGGGGCAATCGGGCTTCGGCGCGGACGCTCGGCGTTCGCATATGGCAGCGTTGGTTTCAACATCAGCATCTCTGTCGTGGCCGCGCCCACCGGCCACCACCGAACGCCCACACCGAAACCCGATTGTTTGCAACAGGAGGGGGTGCGGCAACCGGCGAAGTACGTAGACCAACTCACTCCGAACGTGAACAGGGGCCTCACCGGCGCCGCACCCATGAAGCATATCGACGGGGCGGCGCGCCGCCTATCGGACAGGACTGATTCTGGGCGATGAAATTCCGCGCCATGTGCGCCCAGCCCGTTGACAGGCCCCATCCCCCTGTGATTTGATTTCGGCCATGCAAGCCGCCCAGCCCCTCTTCTCGCTACGACTACTAGCCCGTTTCTCCGGGCTGGGTCTGCGGCTGCGCGCTTTCCATCTGCTTCGTTCCTGAAGCGCCAGATTTCCCCCGCATCACCGACCTGGCCCCGGTTGTCGACCGGCGCCTGAGTTCGTCCTTCTTCCGAATCGCTCCGCTCCGTCCCGGTCGCACAACCGCCAAGGCTGTCGCTCGCCGTACCGCTTTGCCGTTGTGCCGCTTTCTACTGCTTTCACCCGTTTTCACCGCTGCGCGCGCAGCCTGCCACCCCGACGGATGGCCAGCGCGCCGCGGGTTCCCGACCAATCGACCGAGGACCGACCATCATGATGCTGAAGAACCCCGCGACGAAGTACCGACCGTTCACGCCCGTCAACCTGCCGAACCGCATATGGCCGACGCGCACGATCACGCAGGCGCCGATCTGGATGAGCACCGACCTGCGCGACGGCAACCAGTCGCTGTTCGAGCCGATGGACGCCGCGCGCAAGATGCGAATGTTCAAGATGCTGGTCGCGATCGGTTTCAAGGAGATCGAGGTTGCGTTCCCGTCGGCGTCCGAGACCGACTTCAACTTCGTGCGCGAGCTGATCGAAGGCGGCCACATTCCCGACGACGTGACGATCGAGGTGCTCACGCAGGCGCGCGACGACCTGATCGAGCGCACCTTCGACTCGCTGCGCGGCGCGAAGCGCGCGATCGTGCACCTGTACAACGCGACCGCGCCGGAATTCCGCAAGATCGTGTTCGGCCTCGACCGCGACGGCGTGAAGACGCTCGCGGTGAACGCCGCGCGCACGATCAAGCGCTTCGCCGACGCCGCGACCGACACGCATTTCACGCTGCAATACAGCCCGGAAACCTTCACGGCGACCGAGCTCGATTTCGCGAAGGAAGTGTGCGACGCCGTGTTCGACGTGTGGCAGCCGACGCCGGAGCACAAGGCGATCGTGAACCTGCCGGCCACCGTCGAAGTCGGCACGCCGAACTTCTACGCGGACCAGATCGAATGGATGCACCGCAACCTCGCGCGTCGTGACGCGTTGATCGTGTCCGTGCATCCGCACAACGACCGCGGCACCGCGGTGGCGGCGGCCGAACTCGCGGTGATGGCCGGCGCGGACCGGATCGAGGGCTGCCTGTTCGGCAACGGCGAGCGCACCGGTAACGTCGATCTCGTCACGCTCGCGCTGAACCTGTACTCGCAGGGCGTCGATCCGGGCCTCGATTTCTCGCAGATCAACGAAGTCGCGCGCACGGCCGAGGAATGCACGCAGTTGCCGATCCACCCGCGCCATCCGTATGTCGGCGACCTGGTGTTCACCGCGTTCTCCGGCTCGCACCAGGACGCGATCAAGAAGGGCTTCGCGGTGCAGCGCCCCGATGCCGTGTGGGAAATGCCGTACCTGCCGATCGATCCGAGCGACGTCGGCCGCACATACGATTCGATCATTCGCGTGAACAGCCAGTCGGGCAAGGGCGGTATCGCGTACCTGCTCGAGCAGAGCTATGGCGTCGCGCTGCCGCGCCGCCTGCAGGTCGACTTCAGCGCGGCCGTGCAGCGTTTGACCGACGACAGCGGGCTCGAAGTGACGAGCGCGCAGATCTGGTCGCTGTTCCAGCAGGAATACGTGGAAGGCGATGCGCCGCTGCGTTATGTCGGCCATGAGCTGACCGAGCGCGACGGCCGCGAGACGATCGTGCTGACCGCCGACGTGCACGGCGAGCGCCGCGTGCTGCGGGGTGAAGGCAACGGCCCGCTCGATGCGCTGATGCATGCGTTGCGTACGCCGCTGCGGATCCAGCACTACGAGGAGCGTGCGTTGTCGCAAGGGGCTGACGCGAAGGCGATCGCGATCGCGGAACTGGCCGGCACGGGCGTGCGCGGCAGCGCGTTCGGCGTCGGCATCGACGCGAACCTGACGACCGCGTCGATCCGCGCGGTGATCAGCGGCATCAACCGCGCGTATGCGCGGGCGGACGAAGCGGTGCAGGCGACGTTTTTTGGGGTGCAGCCGGCAGTGAAGGCTGTCGCGTAATCGGGGGGCTTGGGGGCCGCGCCGGGGGTGACCGGCGCGGCTGCATCATCGTGCGTGCGGTTGCTGCCGCACGCTCCTGAGAGCGCGGCACGCAGTTCCGCTTTCATGAAATGCACCCACGCGCGGGTCTTCGCGTCGCGATGCTTGCGCGACGGATACACCCGCAACCTCGTCCGCCCGGTAATGGAATCACGATACGGTTCGCGATGGCGGGGTGTACGGCGGCGGCGGTCGTGCTGAAGGGGAAGGGGAAAGCGTGACGGGGACGGATGGACGATATCGAGGCCTGACATACCTGACAGGCGATGACTTCTCGCAATGGGCGTATCGTGCATGCGGCGCGCGCGAGGCTGTTCTCCCGCGCCTATCACCATGAGGAGTGCGGCATGTCGAAGGATGATTCCCTGCGGGGACAAATCAAGGAGCAGGCTCAGGCAGCGGATCGCCACAATCTGGCGCGGCCGGCTGCGAATGGCGCGCTGTGGGCGCGCGGCCTCACGACGCAACGGGTCGCTGACCTGTTCCGGACCCTGCAGGGGTTGCCGGGGCACTGGATGCAACTGCAGAACGAGGTCAACGCCGGGAATCGCTATTTTTACGGCGTGCAGAACGGCAGTGTGACGACCGATGAAGGGAAGGCGCTGATCCGCTGGATCGCCCAGGCGGTCGTGAGCGCCGCCGGAGAGGCGCAGTTCGACTTCCCGTTGCAGCAACTGCGTTTCACCGCCGACATGGGCTGGCTGAAGCTCCAGCGTGTGCAAGGGCGTGTGATGGTGTTTTCGCAGCCGTAGGATGCCCGTCGGCCGCAAATCGGCAACGCCAGCGCCCGTGCTCGCCTATCAGCCGACGAGACCCCGCAGATCCGCGGCCAGCTCGTCGAGCACGGGCTGCCAATCGGCAAAATTCCGCTGGCGATAAAGCGCCGCACTCGGATAGAACGGGCTGTCACGCCGGTCGTGCTGCCAGATCCAATGCGGGTTCGCATCGAGCAGCACCCAGGTGGACTGGCCCAGCGCACCGCTCAGGTGCGCGACCGACGTGCAGACGGTGATCACCAGATCGAGCGCGCCGACGAACGCGGCGGTGTCGTCGAGCGTCTTCCATTCGCGCGTCATGTCGGTCACGTCGAACCCGGCCGCTTTCGCGGCTTCGACGTCATGCTGCGCGCCCGGTTGCAGCGAATAGAACGCGACGTCCTTCTGCACGCCGGCAAACGCATCGGCGTAACGCTCGAGCCCGACGCGGCGGAAGCGGTTGCGTTGATGGTTGAGGCTGCCTGTCCACGCAAGGCCGACCTTTAGCCGCTTCTCGCCGGACAACGCGTGGCGCCACGCGTCGGTAGCGCCGGCGTCAGCATGGAGGTACGGCACGGACGTGAAGAGGGTGTCCGCGTCGAGGCCGAGCATCCACGGAATGCTCATCAGCGGCAGTTCGTAGTCGAAGTGGAGCAGGTGCTCGACGCGGGTGCGGGTATCGAACACGTCGGCGTGATCGCCGAGGCTGCGCTCGATCAGCGCGCCCATCTGCGGAAACACGTTCCACACGAGCCGGCCGCCTTCGCGATGCACGCGCTCCGCGAGCAGCGGCACGTAGCGACTGAACTGCAGCACGTCGCCGATGCCTTGTTCGCCCCACACGAGCAGCGTCTTTCCGGCAAGCGATTCGCCGCACCAGCGCGGCCGAGCAAACGCGGGCAGCGTGCCGCGCAGTTCCCCCGCACCGTGCCAGCGCGCCTCGTAGTCGGCCCATCCCGATGCGAAGTCGCCACGCGCGAGCCGTAGCAGCGACAGGTTGTGGCGGTGCGTCAGGTCGTCCGGATCGAGCGCGCACGCGTGCTGCACGTACTGCTCGGCGTCGCTCCACCGTTGTGCTTCCTTGAGCACCGCTGCCGCGTTGTTGGCCGCGAGCGCGCTGTCGGGCGCAAGCGTCACGGCACGGGTGGCCGCGCGCAGCGCGCCGTCCAGGTCGAAGCGGTTGAGGCGCGTAATGACCGCGTTGGTCCACGCCTGCGCGTGGTTCGGATCGTCGTCGAGCGCACCTTCGATGAATGCATGTTCCAGGTCGGGGTCGTCGCCCGACAGTCGAATCGCGAGCGCGAGATTGTTCTTCAGCGACGGCCACGTGGGGGCGAGCGCGAGCGTCCTGCGATACGGAACGATCGCTTCCGCGTGCCGCCCGGCGATCTGAAGTGCATAGCCGCAATTGAACGCCGCCGCCGGCGACGCGGGATGCTGCTGCCAGTGCATGACCGCGAGCTCGGCAGCGCGCGCGAGATCGCCGCGCTCGATCAGCGTTTGCGTGGCGGCGGCGACGGATTCGTCGAGCATGCCGGGCGCGGCCTTCGCTTCGATCGGAGCGGTTTGCGTCGGATCGGCGAAATCGAGCGGAAGTCGGGGGATGTCGGCAAGCGTGGGCATGTCGTGCGGGGTGATCTGCATGTGAGTTCTCTCCGGGAAGCCGTTCGCGCGTCGGGGGGCGATCGGCTGCATCGTGAATCGGGGAGGGCTGGCCATACTTCGCGATGCGAAGCATGGCGCCGGATGGCGTCGCGGGCTGTCGTTCCGGTCGTGGCGGAAGGCTCGGTGCCGTGATGCACTCCACTTTATGCAGGTACCGTCGGCAATTGAATCGGACAAGTCCTAAACGGATTCATTTAGTAGTCTGATTGGTACGTAACTCGTACGAAAGTCGCCGGGAAGCCCGTTGGACGTGTCCGCGTAGGCCGAGTCTGATTCGGGCGTATCGCGGGGCGATGTAAGACCTGTCTGATGGAGATCGATGTCGTCTGCGTTTTTAATGCGAGACATTCGGGGCCGGACGGTCGGCCTCGACTCGATCGAGAGGACAGACGATGTTCGATGTTGCGACGAAGAACCTGCGCGCGATGCCGACGGACGCATCCGCATGAACACGGACGACCTGTCCGCGCGCACGATCGACGCGGCGAAGAACGTGCCGCGACAGCAGCTCGAAGCGCAGGCGGATCAGCGGGCGATGGCTGCGCTGGTCGAGAAGCTGGCGGCGCAGGCGACGATTCAGCAGTAAGTTGGTGGTGTGTGAAGGGCTGCCTGGTGTGTCTGGCGACGTCCGTCAGACAAAATGGCAGCCCGCCTTTCGTTCACGTGGAATTCCCCGCTCGGTCTGTTCGAGCAGATGTGAGTCTGACGCGGGTTATGCGCAGACTCCGTGAATGGCTCGTATCAGAAGCGTCCGTATGCGGTCGTGACCCTGATCCGTATCCAAACATTCAAGCGGTTTCTGCCCGGCAAGCTCAGTGTGTGGCAACTCTATCCATTGGGCGGCCAGCACTTCGCATTCGAACAATTCGACCGCGAGCTGGAAGGTGTCACGCAGGCTGGCGAGACGATCAGATTCCGTGGGCAACACGCGCGCTGCGCGCGCAAGCTCGCGGAGGATCGATTGGTTCGGGAGGGTGAGCGTTGCAGAATCAGCCTGGTCCGATTGGTTGTAACGATCGTTCACGTTAAATTGAATACGCGTGGTATCGGAGGGGCTTCGGCGGCGACCGTTGGGCCCGGTCGCAGTCATGCTATCCATTGATGGCGCTACTCCTAACGCTGCCCTATGCGAGCGCCGAGGATATTCCGGTACTAAACACTTCCTTTCCAGGACGGGGTCTTGGTCACGCTGCGACAGTGATAGCAGCCGAACACGAGCGGCTTGCAGGCTGCACCACGATTTCCACATGCTGGCCCAGCGACACCAGCGCTTGCATCAGCCGCTCCAGAGAAATGTTCCGGAGTTGGTAGCGACGTACTTGGGACACCTTCGGTTGCGTCATGCTGATGATGGATGTCGTCTCGATTTGAGTCAGGCCGCGCGAGTCGATCAGTTCGTTGAGCTTGAGGGCGAGTGCGGCCTTGGCCGTCAGTGCCTGGGCATCATCGAAATCCAGGTCGACAAGCACGTTGTCGGTGCACTGAGGACATTCGTCGCGATTCATCACTGACCTATCCAAAGAGTGTGGTGCCGAAACTGTTATGGCGGCGGCCGGAACCGGCCACCGCACACACTACTTTCCGTCTACTTCACCAACCGTCAGACCGAAACCGTGATACCCACCGGCCCCGATTCCGTCGCGGGCCGCACCACGATTTCCACATGCTGGCCGAGCGATGCGAGCGTCACCATCAGCGTTTCCAGCGAAACGTTTCGAAGCCTGTCGCGCTGCTCGGGGGTGACCACCGGCCGGGTCATCTCGGCCAGCGCAGCAGCCTCTTCCTCACTCAGGCCGCGGGACGCGATCAGCGCATTGAGCTTCAGCACGAGCGTGGACTTAGCCGCCAGTTCTCCGACGTCGTAGAAGTCGAAATCGGCCGGCACGCCGTCGGTGTATTGGTTCGGGGCGTCGTGATTCATTGTGCTTCTCCTGCCATCACCGATTCCAGTTGCTGCCCCGTCGCGGGATCGCCATCGGGGCGTTCGTGCGTTACGCGACAATCGCTGCCCGCATCGTCGATCGGGGTAATCACCAGCCGCTTGTGCGATACCTCGATCTGCAAGCGTTGCTCCGGATCGAAACCCGCCGCTTCGATCCACCGGCCGGACAATTTCGTCCACAGATACATGACAGGCGGCGCCATGTCGGTCAGCCTGACGTGCGGAACGAGCCGGCCGGATTGAGAGGACGATTGCGGGGAGAAAAAACAATCGCGGAAATACGTCGGTGCGTTATGATTCGCGCCAGCCATGGTCAACTCCTTTGAAGTTGGTTGTGGTCAGCGGCCCGCAGGTGTTGTTGTCACCTGCGGGCCGCGCTCGTTTACACAGTGGATTTCGTTCGCCATTCCGTTACATGATTGGCATGTCGAAGTGAATGAACCTTCCACGCGAGAACGTGTAACCACTCTACCGAGATTGACTGCTGGCTGATATCGGTCTTGTACGGTTTTATCGACATGGGCCGTTCGGCCGATGTCTTGCGCGCTTGAAGTCCAACGATTCCGGGGCAGTTGCGCTGGCGAACCGCTTCGTCACCTCATCGCCGATATGTCAGAAAACGTGTCAGCCGACTGTTGCGACTCGCCAGCCGCACGTCGCACGAGGATCTCTTTCGCGTCGTGCCGATATCGCTCGAACTCACGCGCGAACGCCGCGGCGTCGCCCGCCAGCGCCAACGCTTCCATCGATGCGCGCAGACCGGAGATCTCATGCTCGCCGATCGTCGCGAAAGCGCCGCGCATGCTGTGAATCTCCGCTCGGGCAGCCTTCAAGTCACCGTCCTGGAGCGCCCGTGCGATTGCGCCATTCGACCGGTACGCGGTGTCGGGAAGCACCTTGTGCAGATCATGAGGCAGCGGCCCATACCGGCGCGATGGCGGTGAGGAATGCGGCGCCTGTGATGGACCCGTGTGCTTCGTGATCGCCAGCTCCAGGGACTTCAACGACGTCGGTTTCGCGACAATCTCGTCGATCCCCGCTTCCCGCGCGAAACGCAATTCATCCGGCTCGGCATGGGCCGTCACCGCGAGAATCGGCCGCGCTCACGCAACACCCGCGTAAACGCATAGCCGTCGAGCCCCGGCATGTTGAGGTCGGTCATCACGAGCGCATAGTCATGTCGATCGACGAGGTCGAGCGCCGCCGCGACGCTGACGCGACGTCGGCCGGATAGCCTAGGACGTCGAGCTGGTCGTGAGTCAGCGGACGGTTCACCGGGTTGGCGTCGACGAACATCACGCGGGCATTGGGGGCATCCGCGTTCACATCGGCGCACGCGGCGCCCGGACGGTGACCGATCGGCAGCGTAATGACGAAAGTCGAGCCGACGCCCGACACGCTGTCCACCACGATGTTGCCGCCCATCGATTCGACGAGCTTGTGGCTCAGCGCCAGCCCGATGCCGGTGCCGCCGAATCGTCGCGCGATCGACCTGTCGGCTTGCGCGAAGGGTTCGAATATGTGCGCGAGCTGGTCGGGTGTCGTCCCGATTCCCGAATTGCTGACGCGGATCGTCACCGGCGTCGCATCGACCGCCGATGCCGACGCGGAAAGCGCGACCGTCGCTGCGCCGGGGTACGTCGGTGCCGCTACGTTGCTGCCGACACGTGGTGCGTTCACCCCACACGCCGCGATGATTCGTGGAATTTTCTCCTCTCTTGGGCGGCCGCTCGTCACGACTGGCCGCCGTTTTTTTGATTTGTGTTCTTCAGCGTGCGCCCGAAATGCAGCGCGACCCTTCGCGCCATTCGCATGAGGGAATCGCATCGAACATCGTCCCGCAAAATCAGACCTGACTGATTTCCCGCTCACCGCGCTTCATCGACAATCGGGGTTCTGCGGGTCGGCGCGCCCCCCGCGCGCGCCGGACTTTGAGGTGTGTCCTCCTGGCGGCCGGTTATCTCGACCGGTCGCCTTTTTTTATTCCCTCACCGTTATCGAGGAGCACGATCGCGATGCCGGTCGACCGCCTGATCCCCGAAATCCTGTTTGGCTTCACCGGCCTGATCGGCATCATCAATCCGTTCGGCATGGCGTTCGTGTTTCTCGAACGCACGCAATCGCTGACGGAGGCCGAGCGCGCGACGCTGTCGAAACAGCTCGCGACGAACGTGTTCTTCACGCTGCTCGTGATTTTTTTCATCGGTGCGCCGGTGCTGAACTTCTTCGGGATTTCGATGGAGGCGCTGCGGATCGGCGGCGGCTTCGCGGTGGCCGTGGCCGGCTGGTCGATGCTCAACGCTCAACGCGCCCGACGTGCCGGGTGGCGACAGTGCCGTGCATGGCGACGATCTGCCGAAGCTGATGGCGCGGGCATTTTTCCCGCTCACGGTGCCGCTGACGATCGGCCCCGGCTCGATCGCGGCCGGCATCGCGCTGCATGCAAACCGCGCCCGGAAGGCCGCGGATTACCTGATGTCGGGCGTGGTGTCGATCGCGGTCGCGGCGCTCGTCGCGTTCGCGATCTGGCAGATCTACAGCCGCGCGACGACGCTCGCGCGCTATCTCGGCAGCGAGGGGACGAAAGTGGCGATGCGGGTGTCGGCGTTCCTGCTGCTGTGCGTGGGTGTGCAGATCATGCTGACGGGGCTGGCGGCGTTCGCACAGACGCTGGGCGGGCAGGCGGGATGAGGCGGGATGAGGGGCTGGCCATGTGGCTCAACGTGACGATCGACGGCGATCTCTTTGCGAAGGCCGTGCAAACGGCCGGACCAGGGGTGAACGAAGCGGACGTGTTGCAGGAGGTCATCAACACGCTGGTGCGTGTCGAGGCCGCCAGACGTCTCGCGGCGCTGGGCGGGACACTGTCCGGCATGGCAGACATTCCATGGCGGCGCCCGGAACCGGAGTCGTCACGCGGTAACGTTGCGTTGCCGGTTCGACTTGCCGGAATCCGGGCATAGCCGTTACAGCAATTTCGCCTGAACGCGCGCGATCCCCTGCTGCGCACAGGCTTCATCGAGGTGCCCGCCCGGCGCACCGCCCACCCCCACCGCGCCGATCACTTCGTCGCCTGCCTTGATCGGCACGCCGCCGCCCAGCACCAGGAACCCGTCGATGGCCGTCATCTGCGCGGCGGCCGGATTCTTCTGCAGGTTCGCGGCGAGCGTGCCGGTCGGCGTCTTCGTCGACAGCGCGGTGTAGGCCTTGCGCTTCGATGCGTCGACGGTATGCAGCCCCGCGTTGTCGCCACGCAGCACGACGCGTGCGAGACCGCTGCGATCGACCACGGTCACGGCCACGTTGTAGCCGTTGACGGAGCAGGCCTGCACGGCCTGCTGCGCGATTTCGCTGGCGAGGTTCAGCGGCAGGTTCTTTTCCTGAAGGACTTGTGCGGAAGCGGCGGTCGTCAGCGTGGCAGCGGCGAGCGTCACCAGGGTCGATCGAATGATCATGTGAATTCCTTATCGAAATGGCAGAAAGACGAGCGGTGGATTCACGGTGCGCATCGCGTGTCGTGATGACCGGCGATGCAGCGACCGAACCGCTCGATGCGCCCAGTTTCGACCAGGGGGCGATGAAGCTGAATAGGACGGGGCTTATTTTGGATGCGGCGTATCGGCAGCACCGCTTGCAGGCAGCGCGACACCGCAATGCGGGCAGCACGGTTCATCGCCCGTGGCCGGCCGTGCGTTGACACGCGTGCGCTCCAGCGCCGACGCCACCAGCTCCGCGCCCATGATCCCGGTCGGAAACGCGATGATCCCGTAGCCGAGCAGGATCGCGCACGACGTGATGAGCCGGCCGAGCGGCGTATGCGGCGTCAGGTCGCCGTAGCCGGTCGTGCTCATCGTCACGGCCGCCCAGTACACGCCCACCGGAATGCTCGTGATGCCGTTCTCGGGCCCTTCGACGAGAAAGATCACGGTGCCGAGAATCACAGTCAGCACGAACATCCCGCCGATGAACACGAAGATCTTGCGCCGCGCGCGGGTCAGCGCCCGCATCAGCATCTGCCCTTCCTCGAGATAGATCGACAGCCCGAGGATGCGGAACACGCGCAATAGCCGGAGCAGCCGTACGTCGATCAGCGCATGCAGGCCGGGGAAGAAGAACGCGAGATAGGTGGGCAGGATCGACACGAGATCGACGATCCCGAAGAAGCTGCGCGCGTAGTGAAGCGGCTTCGGTGCGGATAGCAATCGCACCACGTATTCGACCGTGAACAGCAACGTGAACGCCCATTCGGCCGCATAGAGTGCGTGGCCGTACCGTTCGTGCAGGTCGTGCACGCTGTCGGCCATCACGACGAGCACGCTCGCGACGATCAGGGCGAGCACCACGATGTCGAGGTTGCGGAGGAACGCGGGGCGCCGGGTGCAACGCGCGACGGTGTCGCGCAGCGCGTCGAAGGTGGACTGGAGTGCGGAAATCATGCGCCGGAGTTTACGGATCGCATCCGGCACGGCCAATCGGACGAGTCTGATTTCGGCGTCGCGCTTTCCGCCGCGCGCGATCCGGCCTTACGCGTGCAGCGCATCCATCTGCCGGAACAAGTCCCGGCCCGGCCCCGTGGCTCCGGTCGAGGCGCGGACGTGAAGGCGCGGCTGCCCTTCGGACGACGCGCGTTACTGGCCGAAGCGGTCCGCCACGGCATCCTTCAGCCGCGCGGCGGTGATCTCGCCCATGTGCGATTCGACGAGATTGCCTGTCGCGTCGAAGAAGAGCGTCGTCGGCAGCCCGCGCGAACCGTAGGTTTTCATCGCGTGCAGCGTGCGATCGAGCAGCACGTGATCGAACCGCAGCCCTTTCTGTTCGAGGAACGCGCGCACCGCTTGCGCGTCTTCGCCCTGGTTGACCATCAGCACCGTCATTCCCGGATGCTCCTGCTGCGCTTGCGCGAGGATCGGCATTTCGCGCTGGCACGGCGGGCACCATGTGGCCCACAGGTTCACGACGACGGGCTTGCCCGCGAAGCGTTGCACCGGCACCGGCGTGGCATCGAGCGCTTCGAGCTGCAACGCGGCAAGCGGCGGCGCGCCGTGCTGCAACGTGGCGAGCGTGCCCTGCGCGATGCCCCATGCGGCCACGCCCGCGAGCATGCCGGCCATCACCGGGCGACGCAGCGCGGTCAGGCGGCGCAGGCGCCAGCCCGCGAACACGATTCCCGCCGCGAGGCCGATGCGCCAGTCGAAGCCGCCGTCGCCGAGCGCGATGATCGAGCGCGGCGCGGCGGCGTATTCGTGCCACCACTGCGCGACGTAGCCGATGCGCGCGGCGAGCAGGCCGAACAGCAACGCATCGAGGATCAGGCTCGATGCGGTCTTGTGATGGCCGTCCGGCGGGCGACGCTGGATGAAACGGGCGACGAGCCACGCGAGCAGCGCGGCGACGGCTACCGCGACGACGCGGATCGAGAAGGGACCAATGCTCAGCATGAAAGGGCGGGACGTGATCGAGCGGGGCTGGAGAAGGGATTGTCCGCCACGGCGATGAAGCCGTCGACGGTCGTGCGGCGATTCGACAGGTCGCCGCGTATGGGGGTTCCCGTCGAGAACGTAACGGCGCGTTGCGGATTCGAGCGAGCTGGCGGGCTCAGGACTCCGTGATTTGCAGGCGGGCAGGCTGCAAATCAGACCGGTCTGATGGTCATCGGAATCGCGTTCATCAACAATACCCAGGCCGGTCCGGAGTGGTGTCCGCCGGCATCCCGAACAGGGATCTCTCCTTGACGGCCGCTCTCCCCCGGGCGGCCGATTTTTTATTGTCATGCGTGCGGGCGTGAATGCCTGGTGGCGGCCGGTGGGCGCGGCCGCGAACCGACTCCTGTCGGCTGATCAAACGGAATAGGACCGCTGCCAGATGCGAGCACCGGGCATTCACTCGCGCACTGCACGACGCCGGCCGACAGCCGGCGGGAATCACCCGATGGAGGAGACACATGACGAACCATGACGCGGCACTTCGCACCGCGCACCCCGGCGACACCGCCACGACTGCCGCCGCGGGCCGCTATGTGCAGCTTGCGCTGCTCGTTTGCGCGGCCGGCGCGATCTACCCGATGCTGTACCTGCGCCAGTTCTACCAGGACACGATGCTGGACCTGTTCCAGATCACGCGCACGCAGCTCGGTTATCTCTATTCGGCGCTCGGCACCACCTTCCTCGTCTGTTACCTGCCGAGCGGCTGGCTTGCCGATCGCCTGCCGCCGCGCTGGCTGATCAGCTTCTCGCTCGCCGGCACCGGCGCGCTCGGCTTCTGGTATGCGAATGCGAGCGCACCGTCGTATGCGACGTTGATGGTGATCTTCTGCGGCTGGGGCGTGACGACGGGCCTGACGTTCTGGGCGTCCGTGATCAAGCGCGTGAAGACGATTGCGCGGCCGAGCGAGCAGGGCCGGTTCTTCGGGTTTCTCGACGGCGGTCGCGGGTTGATCGAGGCGCTGCTGGCGACCGCGTCGCTCGCGCTGTTCGCCTGGCTCGTCGACACGCGCGGCGTGTCGCACGGCGGCGCGTTCCGGCAGGTGGTCGTCGGTTATGCGGCGGTATGCATCGCGCTCGGCGCGCTGCTGCTGTTCGTCAAGGATGCGGGTGGATCGGCGGCGCACGATTCGGTGACAGCGGAGCAAGGCCACCTCGGCCGCGACCTGCTGACGCTCGCGCGCAATCGCCGGCTGTGGGTGTTCGCGCTGATCGTGTTCTGCGGCTACCACCTGTCGTGGGCGACCTACAGCATTTCCCCGTATCTGCAGCAGAAGGGCGTCGGCATGTCGATCGTCGCGGCCGGCTTCATCGCGTCGCTGAAGCTGTGGATGCGGCCGATCGGCGGCATCGGCGGCGGCTTCGTCGGCGATCGCATCGGCACGCTGAACGTGCTCGGCGGCGCGCTGTTCTGCGCGGCGCTCGCGTTCATCGGGTTGATCGTGTTTCCGTCGCTCAACCAGATCGCGTTGCTCGTGGGCGTCGTGATCGTGATCGGCCTGCTGACGTATGCGGTGCGCGGGCTGTACTGGAGCGTACTCGAACGCTGCGACGTGCCGGCTCGCATCACGGGGCTCGCGATCGGCATCATCTCGCTGCTCGGCTATTCACCCGACGTGTTCCTGCCGTTGCTGAACGGCTGGCTGACGACCGCGTATCCGGGCATGCACGGTTATCAGCTGTACTTCGGCTATGTCGCGTGCGTGAGCGCGGTGGGTGGGGGCGCGTGTCTGCTGCTGAAGGGCATGCTGAAGGACGAACACGCCCGCTGAACGTTGCCCCGGTCGATATCCGCTTCGTCGTCGAAGCGGCGCGCGCCGGGGTGACCGCCCGACGAGCCGCGCATGCGCGGCCCGGCGGGCGTCGACGATTACAGCTTCTTCGCCTGCGCGGCGTCTGCCTGTTGTTGCGCGTCAGCCGCCGGTTCGAGCGTTGTCAGCGTCTTCTCGGTGAATGTCTCGTAGAGCCAGTTCATGCGCGTATCGTCCATGCCGCCGGCGATACCGCCGAGCGCATACGAAGCCGACACCTTGAAGCGGTCGACTTGATGATTGTCGGCGTCGACGAGCGCCACGGTGCCGTCGACATGATCGTTGCCCGCCATGAAGCCGAACATGACGGCCGAGAAGCTCGAGCGCACGCGAATGCCGGTGACTTCCACGTTCAGGTGCATTGCATCGGTCGAATCCGCCTTTGCCAGCAGCTTGCGTGCGGCCAGTGCGCTTTCGATTTTCCCTTTCAGCTTCTCGGGGCTGAATTTCAGATTGTCTTTCAGCGCTTCTTGCGCGGCGTTGTCGAGCGTGACTTGCACGATCACGGGTTTCGAGCCGAATTTGGGCGTCGATGCCGTTGCGATGGCCCCCGGCTGATCGCTGGCGTCGCGTGTCACGCTGCTCGCGCAGCCCGACAGGAAGCCGATCGTTACCAGTGCCAGCGCGGCATGACGGAATACAGATTTCATGATTTGGTCTTTTTTAGTTCGGGTTATTTGAGGTGGCTCTGTGGCCGGGCGGGAATTTAACACCGGACGATTCGATTCAAAAGGTCGAAAAGATCGGCAATCGAGTCGGCATGGCTTCATCGCCGCGTTTGGCATGCATGAAAGAGCCGGCGACTGCGCGGCGAAAGATTTCTCACACCCGCGATCGGGTCTTGCCGTCGCGGCGCGGGCCGCCGCGGTCACTCATTGCCCTGTGCCGGACATCGCGTCGCCGAGCCGATACGCCGTGAAGAACTCATACCAGGGTGACCCTTCCCCGACCGGCAGATTAAGCGCCGCCGTGCGCCGCTTCAGCGCGCCGAACACGTCGTTGATCCGCGCCGTCTGCCCCGCATCGTTGAATGGATAAGGCCGCGCCCGGCCGGCCGCGAACGCGCCATAGGCGATCGCGAGCAGGCGCGCGCTGTCGTCGGTCGACGCGATCGAGCCGTTGATCATTGCCGCGAAGCGCGGCCGGTCTTCCGCGCGTGATCCGGACAGGCACAGGAACACGATCGCCGACAGTTCGTGCAGATCCTTCACGCGTAGCAGGCCCGGCAGCCGCGCGACGACCTTCTCGGCCGGCTCGTCGCGCAGTGCATCGCTGAAGTCGAGCACGGCGGTCATCGGATTGGTGTCCGCTTTCAGGCGATCGAGCGGCGGCGGTGCGGCCGGCGCGTTCGCCTCGTCCGGCGACGCTGCCGAAGCGGCCCGCAACGCATCGGCCACCTGCTGCGTCCATTCCGGAAAGATCATCCGCACGTTGCCGAACTGTTCGCCGCCTTCCGCGGCCGGATTCCATCGATACACGATCGTGCCGCCGCGAATGAACGGCGAATACAGGTGCTCGGGCGTTTGCGGCAGCGGCCGCCGGTTGATCGGCAGCCACGCGAGCGTCAGCCAGTCGTAGCGGCCGGTGGCGGGCACGGAAGGGCCCGAACTCGCGACGACCTCCCACGTGCCGCGATTCGCATAGCGGCGCCGCGCGTCAGGCACCGGGACGGTCCGGCCTTTCGCGGTGTCGAAGTAGGTCGTGCCGGTCACATTCGTGCCGCTGTCCGCGGCCGGCGTGACGGTGGCGATGACCCACGACGCACCGTCCGCCCCACGGTAGTCGGACGGCTTGAGCGTCGCGACGTCGTGCACCATGCGCGTTTCCGCCGCGACGGGGCTCGGGGGGAGATTGGCGGGCGCGGCCAGGATGCTCGGCATGGGATGTCCTCGGAATCGGGTGCGCATCGTCGGGCGGCGGCGACGTGCAACGGCGCGGATTGTTTTATGTCACTGTAGAACGTCGCAGCCGGAAACGGAAACCGGTTGCGCGGCGTACCCCGCCGACGCATTCCGCCGCTTCGGCTTACCATGCGCATCCTGAGCCAACGACGCACACCGGGCGGGAGCGCACATGACCGACACGACAGCCATCACCGAACACTGGACCCAAGTTGCCGACCAATGGATCGACTGGGCCGGCAAGCCGGGGCACGACGCGTTCTGGAAATACCGCGCGGGGCTCGCGGCCTATATTGGCCGCGATACCGGCCGCGCGCTGGAGATCGGCTGCGGTGAAGGCCGCGTGAGCCGCGAGCTGAAGGCGCTCGGCTACGACGTGACCGCGACCGACGTGGTGCCCGCGATGCTCGACGCCGCGCGTCACGCGGATTCCGCGCATCGCTACAAGCTGGCCGACGCGGCGTCGCTGCCGTTCGACGCGGCCAGCTTCGATCTCGTGATGGCGTACAACGTGCTGATGGATTTCGACGACATGCAGCGCGCATTGAACGAAGCGCGCCGCGTGCTGAAGCCGGGCGGGACGCTGTTCATCTCGCTCGTGCATCCGTTCCGCGATCGCGGCGGGTTCGCGGGGCCGCAACCGGATGCGCCGTTCGTGCTGAAGGGCAGCTATTTCGGGCGCGAGCATTTCGATGGCGTGGAAACGCGCGACGGGCTGTCGATGCACTTCGCCGGCTGGTCGCTGCCGCTGCAGGCGTACATGGAGGCGCTGGAAGCGGCCGGGTTCGCGATCGTGTCGCTGCGCGAGCCGCCGCCCGACCATGCCGATACGGATCAGTTGAAGCAGTGGGCGCGCGTGCCGCTGTTTCTGTGGATGAAGGCGCGGCCGGTAGGGTGAATTTCGCCGGGCCTCAATTCCCCTTGTCGGGATCTGCCAGCAATTCCGAGCGACCGATGACCTGTCTCGCGGTATCGGCCCGATCTGCGTCCGAGAATCCGGCAGCTTCGATGTAGCGCAACGCATAGTCGTGCGCCAGGCGATAGAGGTGAGCGACGCGCTTGCCTTTGACAGAGATGTGAAGGCGCATGTCACGCATCTCCCATCGTGCGCTGCTCGGCCAGCACGTCGTCGAGCGTGCGCGCGTGTCCGCGCTTCACCGCCCGCAGGTCATAGCCGGCGGCCTCAAGGAGACGAACGAGCGCGGATACGCTCATGTCGCCTCGCGCAAGCGTTTCCATGCGAGCGAGTGTGGTACGTGCGACGCCGGCGTGTTCGGCCAGCTCTTGCTGCGAAAGCCCCGCTGAGTGGCGAGCATGTCTCAGCATCTCTCCAACGTCGGCCAATGTCGTCATCTGTAGCCCCATGGATACAAAAAATGATCATAAGGGTAATGTTGTGTCCCTTGGGCTACCAAATTACCGAGATGGCCGTTCCGAGGAGGGACCACGGCATGCAATCAGGTGAGGCGACTCAGGAGAAGGCGTTGGTTCGCGTTTCGCCGTTCCGCTCAGCGCGACAGCTCCTTCCGGTAGAGCACGGCCCCGGGCTTTGCCGCGACGGTGTCGTAGAGCCGCATCGCCGTGTGGTTCGTCTCGTGTGTCTGCCAGTACACGCGTTCGGCGCGATGCGCACGCGCGGCGTCGTACACGGCTTCGATCAGCGCGCGGCCGACGCCCTTGCCACGTTCGCTGTCGAGCGTGAACAGGTCCTGCAGGTAGCAGGTCGGCCCGATATGCGTCGTGCTGCGGTGATACAGGAAATGCACGAGCCCGACGAGCCTGTCGTCGCGCTCGGCGACGAGCGCGTGCACGGGTTCGTAACCGTCGAAGAAGCGCGACCACGTGAGCTGCGTGATGCGCAGCGGCAGGGCCTTATCGTCGAAGCGGCCGTAGAAACGGTTATAGCCGTCCCACAGCGGCAGCCACTGGTCGTAGTCGTGTTCCGTGACCGCGCGTACGGTCAGTCCGGTGTCGTTGGCGTTCATATTGGCGGACCTGTCGAGGAGAAGAGGGCGCGCCGCCGATTCGGCAGGCGCGTCGCAGGTCTCCACGATAGGAAGTTCGCGGCCCCATGGGTAGGCCCATGATGACCGCATTTCATGGTGCCACGGGCCGCAGCATGCTCACGAGGTCGACTGTCCGTCAGAACCTGCTGCGATCCCGCCGGCTGTGCTTCGGGCTGTCAGGTTCGGCCCCCGCGCAACCCCGATGCTCGCGGCGCACGGCGAATCACGCACAGCTTGCTCCGGCCCACATGCGAGAAAAAGATCACGCCGCTCGAGTACCGGCAACACGTTCGGGATACGCCGACGGCGCGACCGCAATCGCGATTTTTCCTCGAACCCCGTTGTTGGGACGCTCCAGCAGGGCATGCGCGAGCGGAACGTCGGCAAGCGAATAGACGGCGCCAACGTGTGGTCGCAGCTGTCCGCGTTCGATCAACGCGCTCAACTCATCCAGCTTGCCGCGGTTTTGTCGCGTGAAGACGAAGTGATAACTCGCGTTCTTGCCCCACGCCTGAATGACGTTTTGTGGCTGGGCGATGTCCACGATCGTGACGACGCGGCCAAGCTGGGCGAGCGCATCGGGGCTGCGCGACAGGGTGTTGCCGCCGATGGTGTCGAACACGACATCGACGCCGCGGCCACCGGTGTTTCGCATGACGGCGTCGACGTAATCGTCCTGTTCGTAGTCGATGACCACATCGGCCCCCAGGCTTCGGGCGAACTCGACGTTTGCTTCGCGCACGGTGGTGAACACCTTTGCGCCGATGGCTTTGGCGAGCTGGATCGCCACATGGCCGACGCCGCCCGCGCCGCCGTGTACCAGAATGCTTTCGCCCACACGTAGCGCCGCACGCACGACCAGTGCTTCCCAAACGGTGCCGCCCACCAGGGTCAGGCTGGCCGCCTCGAGATGGCTCAACGAAGGCGGCTTCTTCCCGACGATGCTGTCGGCCGCCACGTGGTATTCGGCATAACTGCCTGGGCCGTCGAAGATTTGCGGGGTGTACCAGACTTCGTCCCCCGGCGAGAAGGCCGTCACACCGGGCCCGACGGCTTCGACCACGCCCGATACGTCGTGTCCGGTAATGGCCGGAAGGGGTACCAGGTCCGGATAGTCTCCCCGTCGAACCTGGTAATCCAATGGATTGATGGAGGTGGCATGGACGCGAACCAGGACTTGTCCCGCGTGCGGCACCGGCTTGGGCACGTCGCGTAGTTCGAACGATTCCGGGCCGCCAAATGACTTGAGCAACAGCGCTCTCATTGCATCTCCGCGTTTCTATAAATAGGGATATCGGGAATTATCGATATCGTGGGCAAAAAAATTACAGGTCTTTCGCGATGGCCTTGGCCAGCGCACTGATGGCTGCTTCGTTACGCTTGTAGTAGGTCCACTGGCCGATGCGCCTGACTTCCACCAGGCCGGCTCGTTGCAGCGTCGCAAGATAATCGGACACCGTCGATTGCGACAGCCCGACACCTTCCTGAATACTGCTGACGCAGACACCCACCGTATGAACGTCCCCTTCATCCTGCGGCGGGAAGTTCTTCACGGGGTCCTTCAAACCCTGCAGGATTTCAAGGCGAGTCCGGTTCGAGAGGGCTTTGAAGATGTCGAGCAATTCCATGGGGGGCGAGTATATCGAGATTTACCGATATGTCAATGTGAGCGCCAGCCGCCGTTTTGTCGAGTCTGGATGGTTCCGGAACAACGCTCGAATTTGCAAGCCTCCCGTGAAAAGGGAGGCCGTCGGCGCTCACCCGCGCAGCGGCGGATTGAGTTGCGCGAACGCCTGCTGGCGACGATACGGAAAGTACGGATAAGGTGCTTCCACCGCGCTCGCCGCATCGAGCTTCGCGACCTGCGCATCGGTCAGCGCCCAGCCGACCGCGCCGAGGTTCTGCCGCAGCTGTGCCTCGTTGCGCGCGCCGATGATCACCGACGACACCGTCGGGCGCTGCAGCAGCCAGTTCAGCGCGATCTGCGGCACGGTCTTGCCGGTTTCCTCGGCGATCGCGTCGAGCGCATCGACCACGTCGTACAGGCGCGCATCGTCGACCGGCGGCCCGAAGCCGGCCGTTTCATGCAGGCGGCTGCCTTCGGGCAGCGGCGTGTTGCGCCGGATCTTGCCGGTGAGCCGGCCCCAGCCGAGCGGGCTCCAGACGAGTGCGCCGAGCCCCTGGTCGGCGCCGAGCGGCATCAGGTCCCACTCGTAGTCGCGGCCGACGAGCGAGTAATAGACCTGGTTCGCCACGTAACGCGACCAGCCGTGCCGATCGGCCACCGCCAGCGACTTAATGATCTGCCACCCCGAGAAGTTGGACACGCCGATGTAGCGTAGCTTGCCCGCGCGCACGAGATCGTCGAGCGTCGACATCACTTCCTCGACCGGCGTGCTCGCATCGAACGCGTGGAGTTGCAGCAGGTCGATGTAGTCGGTGTCGAGGCGGCGCAGCGCGTCGTCGACGGCGCGGACCAGCCGCGCGCGCGACGTGCCCGCGTCGTTCGGGCCGCTGCCGGTCGGCAGGCCCGTTTTCGTCGAGATCAGCACCTGGTCGCGACGTCCGTTGATCGCGGCGCCGAGCACGCGCTCGGATTCGCCGTCCGAATACACGTCGGCCGTGTCGAACAGGTTCACGCCGGCTTCGAGGCAGATGTCGATCAGGCGGCGCGCTTCGTCGACGCCCGTGTTGCCCCATGCGCTGAACAGCGGGCCGGTGCCGCCGAACGTACCGGCGCCGAAGCTCAGGGCAGGAACCTTGAGGCCGGAGCGGCCGAGGGTGCGGTATTCCATGGCGGGTTTCCTTTGGGGGATCGACGTGTCGAGGGGCGGCCACGAGGCCAGCGTTGGCACACTGTATCGCTTGCGGATATTTCGGATAATTGGGCTGACTTCGAAAATATCGTTCGGAAGGAGCGAATAATGCTGCTCGACAATCTCGCGCTGTTCCTGCGCATCGTGGAGAAGGGCGGACTGGCTGCGGCGGGCCGCGAGTTCGGGCTGTCGCCGGCCACCGTGTCCGAGCGGCTGACCGCGCTCGAGCGCCACTACGGCGCGGCGCTGCTCACGCGCACGACGCGCGCGATCAGCCTGACCGACGAAGGCCGCACGCTCGTCGACGGCGCGCGGCGCCTGCTAGCCGAAGCCGACGAACTCGAAGGCCGCGTGCGGCTCGGCGTGCAGACCTTGTCGGGGCCGGTGCGCCTGAGCGCGCCGGCCGATCTCGGGCGCGAGCGCGTGGTGCCCGTCGTCGACGCGTTTCTGGCCGAGCATCCGGGCGTCACGATCGATCTGCATCTCGGTGACGGCTACGTGGATGTCGTCGGGCAGGGGCTCGATTTCGCGATCCGTCGCGGAGTGCTCGCCGACAGTTCGCTGCGCAGCCGTTCGCTCGGCCGCGCGCGGCGCGTCGTGTGCGCGTCGCCCGCGTATCTCGCGGCGCACGGCACGCCGCGGCATCCGGACGATCTTGCCGCACACGACTGCATCGTGATGCGCTTCGGGCAGGACCTGTATGCCGAATGGCCGTTCAGCATCGATGGCGAACCCCGGCGCGTGACGGTGCGCGGCCGGCGGGTGGCCAACGACGGCGCACTCGTGCGCGCGTGGTGCGTCGCGGGGCATGGTGTTGCGCTGAAGTCGCTGGTCGACGTCGAGCAGGATCTGGCGTCCGGCGCGCTCGTGGAAGTCCTGCGCGCGTTCTCGCCGGGCGACGTCGATCTGCAGATCGTCTATCCGGGCAACGCCGTGCAGCCGCGGCGCGTGCGGGCGCTGATCGAACGGCTGGCGCAGGCGCTGACAGCGGCGTGAGCGCGCCGCGACGGAAATAATTCAATGCAGATTCCGCAGCTGTAACGCTGAATGCGGCGCAGCGCCTGAGGTCGGAATGAAGTTTTTTATTTGGAATGCATAGTTATTTTTATAGAGTGATAAGCCAACTTTAAGACGCCTCTTATTTTGGTTGGCTGCGGGCCTTGAAGCGTCTCAACCTCTGCTGAATCAGACCGACAGTCAGCAGTTTCAGTCGTGTCGCCGTCCGCCAGTCTGCTTTGGAGACGAGACTCGCGATGTCTCGGCACACGTCAATCAGACGCGTCTGGAATTCGAAATTTGTGGTTCTCATTCAACAGCTTGGCAATATTTGACAGTCATTCTTCGGCGTTTCAGTAAGCTCGCGGTCAATGACCAAATGAATGGACGCTGGCCGCGTCGATAAGAATGAACAAGAATACGCATCGCCTGGTGTATTCCAGGCTTCGGGGTATGGTGGTGGCCGTCGCGGAGACAGCGACGGCCGAGGGGAAATCGGCGCCGGGCGAAGCACGTGCACGGCGGCGATCGTCGACGTCCGGTGCCTGCGCCGTTGTGGCGGGTGTCGCAGCGCTCGGCATGCTGCCTACCCTGGCCGATGCGCAGATCGCCCCGACGCCGGGTACCAGCACGCAAGTGATCCAGACGCCGAACGGCTTGCCTCAAGTCAACGTGGCCGCGCCGTCGGGCGCCGGCGTCTCGGTCAACACCTACAATCAGTTCGACGTACAAAAGGCCGGCGCGATCCTGAACAACTCGGCCACGATGGTCCAGACCCAGCAGGCGGGCTGGATCAACGGCAACCCGAATTACAGTGCAGGCCAGGCCGCACGGATCATCGTCAACCAGGTCAACAGCCCGAACCCCTCCCAAATTCGGGGCGCTTTGGAGATCGCCGGCTCACGGGCGGAGCTCGTCCTCGCGAATCCGTCGGGCATTTATCTTGATGGCGCGTCCTTCATCAACACCAGTCGCGCAACCCTCACAACGGGCGTGCCGTACTACGGTGCCGATGGCTCGCTCGCTGGCT